>JAGXRV010000029.1 GCA_018335695.1 Clostridium sp. | reverse complement strand
GGGGGGGGGGGGGGGTAAAATAAAGCATAACAACTGTTGTCAAATAATTACAGCGATGAAGGGAAATTATTGCCTACGGCAGTTGCAGGTAGCAATGTCGGAGGAGAGTGATGATCCTATGTTTGCGGGAAAAGCCCAAAGTTTGGCGAAATGTCTTAAGAAAATTACTACCATCTCTGTGCTATGTGGTTGTGCCCTGCCCGGAAGTTATCTTTTTGGTCGTATGGGAGTCTGCATTTGCTAAGAGTGGAAAGGTTGATGGTGCAAAAGTTTAAGTTTATCTTTTGTCCTTCTCAATTGTATTGATTTGAAGGGTTGATACACAGTGAAGAATGTTCGTATTGTTTAGCTGGAAAAGATTGATAGAATCCATAATCAAATTTTTAAGGAGGTTAATAATGAATAAGCATATTTTTCTTGTGTGTGTTTTAATGGTTTTAAGTTCTCTATCAGTTTCTTTTGCGGAAAATGGATTTGATATTCCCAGCTCAATAAGTTCGCCTGCCAATTTACTTAGATCGGATAACAGATTTATCAATAGACATGATAAAAGTATTCGCTCATATGAAAAGATTCAAGAGCATTTGAGTAAAGAGAATGCTTCACCATATGGTGGGGGCTTTATTGATGAAGATGGTTTTTTAAATATCGCCATGGTAGGCAATGTTGAAAGTAACGCAAATATTTTAGCACATCAAAAAGTACTATTAAATCTAACTAATAATCCTGCAATAAAGTTTGTTGAAGCAGAGTACACTTTAGGAGAGCTTGAGGACATAGTTGATATATTTGATGCACAAATGTTTTATGATTTGGAGCAACAAGGAATTAAGGTAGCTTATGTTGAGATAATTCAAAAGGAGAATAGTGTCTATATTTATATAGCAAACCTTAAGGATTTAAGTGAAGATCAAATAACCATTGTACGTAATTTAGTTGACAACCATCCAGCCGTAAAAATAGCAAAAGGTGGCGAAGTAATCGGTAGAAATGCCACTAGTCCTAATACTATGCATGACCCGTTAATTGGAGGAGTTCGTGGTCGGTGGAAAGGTATAAGTGAGTCTACTGTATCTTTTTCAGCGTTGACCACAAATGGTAGGCCAGCGGCTATCACGTCCGGTCATGGAAGCCCACCTGAAAATGAAATATATTATCAACTATTCGATGAACAACCGTTAGGGCCAGTAATTGAGAATCCCAGAGGTTCCATTTGGGTAACAAGATATAGTGATACAGCTTTAGTTCAGCTTAATTCGTTCAACACGTCACCGTCACATCCGAACTACGGAAATCGTCGCAGAGTGACCGGAGAAATTCTTATACAAGGAAGTACGGTACGTAGGCCTGTAAATGGAACTAGAAATGTAAACTCTCAGCCCGAAGGTGCATCAATATCGTATTTTTCAATGACTACAAATAGGGAGGTAGCAGGTGTAATTAGAGCAAAAGGCGTTACAACTCAAATAAGTGGCTTCGCAACTCTAAGAGATCAGGTTAGAATTGAGCAATATAAAGATGCGTTGAATGGTGACAGCGGCGCTCCTGTACTAAACAGATGGAGTGCCGGCGGTTGGTTCATATATGGTGTGTACTCTGGTTCGGACAGAATTAATCCTAGAATAGGTTTTTATAGTCCTTATTGTGGTATAACTCGGGATCTATCTAAGTTTTTAAGACCAGTCTGGGCGGGTGAAACATATCAGTAGGGGTTTGTTTTTTTTAAGATAAAATTACCGTAAGTTCCCCAGTTAAAAATTCCATAGTATTGCAACTGGTAATTCCATAGTTTTGCAAGTCCATTGCAGGCTACACGATCCTGGCAGATACCTGTTCACCATTTTCTAACTGTCCGATGCCGACCATGATGGAGGCGAGAATTTTGACCCGGCCCCGCTTCTTCCTGACGACGGCACACAACTTGTTCAGGGTTAGTTTTTGTCCCTGATATTCGTAGTAGACCTTGGGTAGAGACTTGAGCATGCAGATGGTGTGAAGCTTCTGTTACAGCACCTTTCTGATTACGCTTGGGAAAGTGAACCAACTGTCGAATAGTAGGTAACTGACCGGAACCATGTATGCCTTGGGCCTGTTTCAATAAAACCAGCAAAACGTCGGTGCTCTTGTGGATGGCATCCTTCCGTATCCGGTAGTTGTTCGATCGTTTGTCTTCGGTATGGTTCATGCCTTCGAACAGCTGCTCGGAGCTTTGCAAGGAGAAGACCAAGGGCAGAAAGGCTCCCTGTGTTGCCGTTCGACCATCTCAGGGTTAGTATCCGGAAACCTCGGACATACTTGTGCTCTACGTGGTCAATACCCTAGCCAGCAGTTCCACCGTCTTGCTCCGGGGTCGGCTGAGCAGGGAGTCGTCTATGATGAAGACATTGACCCTCTTTTCATCGGTGAGCGGGACTATGCGGCTGCGAATAATCTGTGAGCTGAGTAGCAGTAGGAATCGGCGCCAGTTTTAGTAACAGTTGTTCAGGAACCGGTAGGCAGTGTTTTTCTAGAAGGGGGCAGTGCCATTCAGTATCCAAGTAGCGCCATAAGTTCTTGTCCGAAAAAACCAGCGTCAAGAGAAACTGCAGCAGATTTTTGGAAGAAGAGCTTTTTTGCTTAGTGAAATTCGATTTCTTAAACGCTTGACTGATCCGTTGTTCTCTGAAAAAGTTTGCAACAAACTGGCTGACTTATTTTCATTAGTCGCATTTTCTGGTATCATAGAAGTCACAAGAACACCCTTCTTTACGTGGTATTATGGGGTTTTGCGTCAATTTCTTGTAAACGAGGGAGGGGTCGGAGTGGGAAAAAATATAGTCGTAATTTCAATTCTTATATTGTGTTCTCTAGCTATCGTGTGGTACCGTAATACATTTGTTATTATAGATGGAAATTTGAATCTTTCCGTACTTTTTGTGGATAAAGAATTGAGAGGATTGCTAACTGATGAAGATTTAGTTGTTGGTTCTGCCAAACTAAACAATGAAAGCACCTCTGAAGTAGCTGAAATAGAAGTTATTTTCAAAGAACCTAATGTCGCAAAGGAACTAGCAAGCCGCATTGTCGGAGTTTCTTATGATGGAGAGATCTTCCAGTCTACGGTAACCACCGGAGAAAATGGTCGTGCAGTCATCGCTGTGAAAAGAATTTCTGAACAAGATTTACAGAAAATAATCCAAACAATTAACCGCTGAACGGCTTAGCGCTGCTTGGCATTGGGGCACCGCAGGAAATGTAGCATGATATCTGCAGCATTAAACTGCGTAGAAGTATTAGCTGGGATAAAGACATCATGATTTGCATATCCAGAGTGAAGTTATTCCCCTCCTGCGGAGGGGTGGCACGAAGTGCCGGGGTGGTTTTCGCTTCATTACCACCCCGTCCGCCTTTGGCGTCCACCCTCCACCGGAGGGGAATTGTTGCAGGATCTTTTCCTCGGCGCGATCGCTACTGTCGACGTATAAACCTTTATTGGCAGAAAAGTTCTGTTGCAGGGTGTCTTTGATTACTCAGGGCGTAGCGCCGCAAATATAAAGGTTACGCCAAAGATAATAAATAACAGTGCACTCGTTACTTTTATGGTGTTAGCAGGCAGGCGGGTCAAAAAACGTGAACCAAGAAATGCGGCGGCGGCGTGATTCACCAGTTGCCCGGCCATGGCGCCAAAAAAAACGGCGACCGGGGCATGGTATGCGGCAGTGAGAGCAATGCTGGCAAGCTGAGTTTTGTCACCCAACTCAGCTAGGAACACAAGGGCGAAAGTTTGCGCGGCTACGCCATGCTTGGGAGGCATAATTTTACTTTCCTGAGATTCCTGTTTAAAGAAAAGATAGAGTCCTGCTAAGAGAAAAAAGATGCCACTGCCGAGTAAGGTGGCCTGCACAGGCAAGTAGGTGGCTAAAAAGTCGCCGAGGATTACTGCTATACCCGTAATAACAGCGAGTGCTCCCAATGCTCCGATTAAAACCTGACGAGGGGGGAAACGTGTGGCCATGGCCAGTGTCACAAGCTGGGTTTTGTCGCCCATTTCAGCTAAAAGAACGGTTAGAAAGGCAATTAAAAATACAGCCATAAAGATCACACTCCGTTTTCAGACAAAATAATTTAGCTGCGGCAGTTATCGTTGTGCCGGTTGCAATTGCTTCATTGACCAAGCATGTGATAGAGCAAACAGGCGGAGAATGCAGGGTTACGTCAAAGTCTAATAAAATATAGTCACAATAAAGATTTTCAATAATCCACTGGTCTTTTCTTCTTTGATCTGCTAAAATGTAGTTGAATACATTTTAGGATCCGAAGAGGAGTCTTGAATGCCAACGCAGACTGAATTTCAATCTTTAAATGTCCGACCCATTAAGCAAGAGGAAGAGCATCAATGGGATCAACTCATGAATGAACACCATTACCTTGGCTTTCGCCAACTTGTCGGGGAATCCATCAAGTACGTCGCTGAATTGAATACTCAGTGGGTTGCCCTGCTAGGCTGGGGGACGGCAGCGTTTAAGTGTGCTTCTCGTGATGAGTGGATTGGTTGGTCGAAAGAACAGCAATGGCGACGCCTGATCTTTCTTGCCAACAATGCACGCTTTCTCATCTTGCCCCAAGTGCAGATACCGAACCTAGCCTCTAAGATCCTCTCGTTGAACCTGAAAAGATTATCGGCAGATTGGATGGCGGTATTTGGACACCCAATAGTTCTTGCAGAAACCTTTGTTGAGCATTCACGATTTGCGGGGACCTGCTATCGAGCGGCAGGATGGATACAGTTAGGACAAACGCGTGGTTTTGGACGCAATGGCGGCAAGTACTACCACCACGGTTTGTCGAAAACGATTTATGTGTATCCGCTGCATCGAAGTGCACGGCAACTGCTTTCTACTCCTTTTCTGGCGCCGGAGCTGATTGGAGGGCAAAAGCCGATGGTTGACCTGAACAAGGTGAATTTGGGATCTAATGAAGGATTACTAGGGCAATTGCAGCAGTTGAAAGACCCACGCAAACGCCGTGGCATTCGTCATTCCGCCACATCGACATTGGCGATTGCCGCATGTGCGGTTTTATCTGGAGCCCGTAACTTTTTGGCAATTGGCGAATGGGCAGCAGACTTGCCCCAAGACTTGCTGCGTCGTTTAGGATGTCGTTTTCACCCTGAAAAACGAATTTATATATCGCCCAGTGAACCGACGATTAGGCGACAATTGCAAAGCGTAGACGCGGATGAATTTGATCGACTCATTAATGAGTGGCTAGCGCAGCAAGCCGACCCGGATGCAGTTGCCGTAGACGGCAAAACACTAAGAGGAGCCCGAGGCAGCGATGGCAAGAAGATGCACCTGATGTCGGCGATTCTACACAAAGAAGGCGTGGTTATCGCTCAAAAACAGGTTGATAGGAAAACGAACGAAATTCCCTTGTTCCAACCTCTGCTAGAGCCCGTTGATCTTAAAGGAAAGGTTGTCACAGCCGATGCGTTGCATACGCAAGTTGAGCATGCGACCTATCTGAAAGAGGAAAAAGAAGCGGACTACTTCTTTACTGTCAAAGGAAATCAGGGGACATTGCTAAAGTCCATTGAAGACCTGGAGAAGGAGGATTTTTCCCCCTGAATATGTCACTAAAGAAAAAGGTCATGGTCGGATTGAAGTGCGGAAAATCAGAACCAGCACCGCACTAAATGACTATGTGGTATTTCCTTATGTTGAACAAGTCTGCCGGATAGACCGTATTACCTACAAATTAAACGGAGAATTGCTCCGTCAGGAAGTGGCCTACGGCATCACCAGCCTACAGCCGGAGAAGGCGGATGCGAAAAGATTGCTTGCTTTAAACCGCGGGCATTGGACTATCGAAAATCGGTTGCATTGGGTGCGGGACGTCACTTTCGATGAAGACAGATCTCAAGTTCGCACAGGGCAAGGACCACAGACAATGGCAACGCTTCGTAATTTGGCGATTAGCCTGTTTCGACTACAAAAAGTGAATAATATTGCTCAGGCGCTCCGTATGTGCGGTCGAAATCCGGAAAGGGCACTCCAATATCTTGGACTTTAAGTTCATTACGATACAACATAATGTCTAAAACGACCGATCAGCGGGCGTTTGTTTGAGTTTGCTCATAATCGGTCACCTTGTCTTACGCTACATCCGTTATGCTCAATAACCATAACCGTGTCAACCTGAGTGCCTGTTGCTTGGCTGCTGCGGTCAAGTAGGCGGCTTTAGCTTTCCTTAATGTACGACTTTGACGAAGTCCTGCGGAGAATGCCTCCTTGCTTGCATTTTCCTGGCAAGCCGAGTATACTGTTATTAATCATACTGAAAAATCCGAAGATGAACAACATTAATCTGTTTGCCTTCTCAGAGAGCCGGTGAATGGTGTGAACCGGTGAAGCGGCAGATGAATTCCGGTTCGGAGGAGGGCGGGGGAAATTCCGTTTCGGCTGGCGCACGTTAAGCGCCGGAGGGGGCCAGTTTGGTCAACCAGGGTGGTACCGCGATTAAATTCGTCCCTGTTCGGGGCGGGTTTTTTATTTTGAAAGGAGGCATACTTAGATGCTGGAATTGAAATTTGTCAGGGAAAACTTGGATGTGGTGCGCAAAGCGCTGCTCGATAAAGGTGAAGAAGCAGGGAT
This sequence comes from Clostridium sp., assembly GCA_018335695.1. Lineage (GTDB taxonomy): Bacteria > Bacillota > Dethiobacteria > Dethiobacterales > Dethiobacteraceae > GPS1B09. The sequence continues at coordinate 5,539 of JAGXRV010000029.1, read as the reverse complement.
TGACCTGTTTGCCGAGATTGATGGGAGTCGTCGCAAACTGTTAAAGGAAGCGGAACTATTAAAAATGCGCCGTAATACTGCTTCCGAGCAGGTAGCACAGATGAAGCGTACTAAGGAAGATGCCGGCTTGCTGATTGAAGAGATGCGCGTCGTTTCCCAGCAGATCAAAGAAATGGATCAGCAGCTCCGGGAGGTGGAAGCGCAGCTGGAAGCAATTTTACTGACGCTGCCTAATATTCCGGACGCGTCTGTGCCAATCGGGCAAAGTGAAGCGGAAAATGTGGTCGCCAGGCAGGTGGGAGAACCGAAGAAATTTTCTTTCACGCCTAAGGCTCATTGGGAGATTGCTGCCGATCTTGGGATAATCGACTTTGAGCGAGCGGGGAAAGTAACCGGAGCGAGGTTTGCGTTTTACAAAGGGTTGGGAGCCCAGCTCGAACGAGCACTAATTAACTTTATGCTGGATTTGCATACTATAGAAAACGGTTACACAGAAATCTTTCCTCCTTTTCTTGCTCATAGAAATAGTATGGTGGGCACGGGTCAATTGCCTAAGTTTGAAGACGATGCTTTCCGGATTGCTAACACCGAGTATTTTCTGATTCCTACTGCGGAAGTGCCGGTGACCAATTTGCACAGAGATGAAATTCTGACGGAAGATGAGCTGACAAAATGTTATGTTGCCTATAGTGCCTGTTTCCGTGCCGAAGCCGGCGCTCATGGACGAGATACCCGCGGCTTGATTCGTCAGCACCAGTTTAATAAAGTGGAGCTGGTGAAATTTTCGCGGCCGGAAGATTCAGAGCGGGAGTTGGAGAGCTTGACAACAAATGCTGAGGAAGTGCTGAAACGGTTAGGGCTGCCTTACAGAGTGATGTTGATGTGTACCGCAGAACTAGGCTTTGCGGCAGCTAAAAAGTATGACATAGAAGTTTGGTTGCCTGCTTACGATACTTATCGGGAAATATCTTCCTGCAGCAATTTTGCCGATTTTCAGGCACGCCGCGCGGGGATTCGTTTCCGGCGAAAGCAAAGCGGAAAAACGGAGTTTGTTCATACGCTAAACGGTTCGGGCTTGGCGGTCGGACGTACAGTCGCCGCCATTTTGGAGAACTTTCAGCAGGAAGACGGCTCGGTGCTCGTCCCTGCAGCGCTTCATCCATATCTGCCTGGATTAAAAAACGGCAGAATAAGCAAAGAGGACTGAAAACAGTGCTGAGATAGTCCTAAAGACAGAAAAATTGTTTGCAGTAAGAGACAATACAGAGAAAGAGGCGGAATGCGTGACGGAAGGCGGTTTGAAAACAGAACTGTTCAATTATCATCTTCCTTTGGAGCTGATAGCCCAGCAGCCGGTGGAGCCCCGAGACAGCTCTCGTTTGCTGGTAGTTGATCGCCGTCAGCGGCAGGTAACTGAAACCGGTTTTGCAGCAGTGTTAAACTGGCTGGAGGAGGGTGATATCTTAGTTATAAATGATACCAAAGTAATGAAGGCCAGACTTTTTGGCAGAAAACCCACAGGCGGCAAAGTAGAAATTTTTCTCTTACATTCTTTAGGCGGTGGCGATTGGGAGGCTTTGTTAAAACCTTATCCGCAGGGCGGAGTTGTGCTGTTGGGTGAGGAGATGAAGATTTATTTGCAGGAAAAAACGGAACGCGGCACTTTTATTATGCGCTTTCCCAGCCCTGAGGCGGCGATAACAGCGATGGAAAAATGGGGCGAGACACCGCTGCCGCCGTATATTAAAGAACCGCTCGCCAATCCGGAGCGATACCAGACTATTTTGGCCAGAGAACACGGTTCAACAGCAGCTCCGACTGCGGCTCTTCACTTTACGCCAAATTTGCTGCAAGCGGTTAAAGAAAAAGGAGTGCAGATTGTTAACTTTACTTTGCATATGGGAATAGGAAGTTTTCGGCCGATTAAAGCTGAGTATGTGGCTGAACACAATTTGTCCGCAGAGTTTTATCATTTACCGGCGGAAACGGTCGCTGCCGTCCAGGCAGCTAAAGCGCGGGGCAGCAGGGTGGTGGCATGTGGCACAGACGCTGTGCGCGCCTTGGAGAGCGCGGCTTTGACAGGTGAGATTAAGCCAAGCTCAGGCTGGACAAACCTGTTTATTGTGCCAGGCTATCGCTTTAAAGTAATAGACCGAATTATAACCAATCTGCATCTTCCCCGTTCTTCCCATATGGTTCTAATTTCAGCCTTTGCTTCTCAGGAGCTGGTTATGCAGGCTTATGCCTATGCCGTCAGGGAAAAATTCCGCTTTCTTAGCTTTGGCGATGCCACGCTGCTAATTTAGGAGGGATTGCTTTGCCCAATAAAATTCTGCAGGCTAAAGGGATGAACCGCTGTATCGCGTGTTATTCGTGTATGCTCGCTTGTGCCCGTGTGGTCTACAAAAGCTTCAGCCCGCGCTACAGCGCCATTCAGATACGTACCAGGGGGGGGCTGCAGTCTAAACTGGCTGCCGATATCTGCCGTGGCTGTCTGGATGCGCCTTGTGCCACTGTTTGTCCAAGCGAAGCGATTCTTCCCCGCGCAGGCGGCGGTGTTAAGTTTAACCGTAAAAAATGTGTCGGTTGCGCTGCCTGTGCGCAAAAATGTGTTGTGCAGGTAATTTATTTTGATGAGCATGATTGTCGGCCGGTTATTTGTATTCAGTGCGGAATCTGCGTTGGTTTTTGTCCCCATGAAGTGCTTTCCATGGAGGTGAGGCAGGATGCTTAATAATCGGCCGGTACGTGTTTTGCTCATTGATTTAGAGCGGAAAGAAATTGCGGTCGAGCAAAGAGAAGATTTAAACGGCTGGCTGGGCGGCGTGGGTATAGCCACCTGCCTTTTAAAAGAACATCTTTTGCCGGAAGAAGACGCTTTTCATCCCGGTCAGCCGGTAGTGCTGGCAATCGGTCCGATGGCTACAATTTACCCGCTGGTTACAAAGGCTGTTGCCATGTTCAAATCACCGTTGACCGGCGAACTGGGCGAAAGCTATGCCGGGTTGCGACTTGCTATGAGCATGCGTTTTGCCGGTTATGACGCCATCGTGATCAAAGGCCGGGCGGCAGCGCCGGTGTACCTGACTGTTACGCCGCGCCAGGTACAGTTTAATGATGCTCGCGGTTTGTGGGGGCTTTCAACTGAAGAGAGCGGGCATATCTTGCGACAGTTATCGCCCGGCAGCGGCCACCGTTCCACCTTGCGTATTGGTCCGGCAGGGGAAAAGCAGGTAGCTTTTGCCGGCGTGGTCGTCGATACATACCGCCATTTTGGCCGTCTGGGATTAGGGGCAGTATTGGGGAGCAAGAATTTAAAGGCGCTCGTTATCCATGGCGATTTAAACATCCCGATCACAAATTCAGCTAAGTACAGCAGGGTTTATGAAAAGATTTACAGACAGGCAGTAGAAACAGATATTATGGAAAAATACCACGGGCTAGGCACCACCGGCAATGTCGAACCGCTTAATGCACTTGGTGCTTTGCCGGTGCGTAATCTTCAAGCCAGTTCCTATCCGGAGGCAATTAACTTAAGCGGGGAAACGTTTGCGAGGGAAACGTTGATCAGAAAGCTATCCTGCTCCGGTTGCCCGATCGGTTGTATCCACATCGGCCTTCATCGCAGACAATTTGCGCAGGGACATCAGCATGAATATGAATCGGTAGCTGTTGCATACGACCATGAATTGGTTTATGCGCTCGGGACTATGCTGGGGCTGACCGACCATCGTCACGTTTATGCCCTAATTGAAAAGGTGGAGCAGCTTGGCCTGGATGCCATCTCAGCCGGTGTGGCGTTGGCTTGGGCAACGGAAGCACAGGAGCAAGCGCTGATTGACAGGCAGGAAATGCAAGTCGAACTTTCTTTTGGCCGGATGACACCGTACTTGACGGCACTTGAAAAAATTGTTTCTCAGCCGACAGCATTTTATCAGGCACTCGCTCGCGGCACTTGGTTTGCTGCTAAGCAGTACGGAGGCAGTCAATTTGCCTGTACGCTTGGCAAAAACGAGGTTGCCGGCTACCATACCGGCTATGCAAATATTATCGGACAGGCTTTTGGCGCTCGGCATTCTCATCTTGACAATGCCGGTTATGCGATCGACCAGGAGTTGCAAAACAGAATGCACACTACCGCCCCCGAGGAAATTGTGGAGAGGATCGTCAGCGAGGAAGAGATGCGTAATGCCTTAAATTGTCTGATCATCTGCCTTTTTGCCCGCAAGATTTATCAACTTCCAGTTGTTGCTGAGGCGCTTTCCGCCTTGGGATTATGCTGGACAGAGGAAGAGTTGCTTAAGCTGGGGCAAAAGATTTACCGGGAGAAAATGGCGCTTAAAAAAGCGATGGGCTTCCGTCCGGAAGAAATTACTATTCCTGAGCGTTTTCTTGAAGCGAGCGCCATGCGGCAGCGTTTATCGCCGGATGTTCTGGAGAGTCTGCGCAAGCGGATGGTAGAGAAACTTGCTGCATTTTAACTGTCAGTTGCTGTAAGCGATTGACTCTTATGACAGAATATTGTTATAATTAGAGCAGATTTACTAAGTCTCCCGGCACAATCAGCTCCGGTTAACACAACAATGAAAGGGTGGTAAAGATGGACAAGGCTGAGAAATTGCAAGGATTAAAGGCAAAGCTTGAGGAACTAACGAAGCGTAATCCTGCTCATTGCTCCGGTACCGAATCATTTATTGGCCATACGGGACATTCTATGTCTCCCGAACTTTTTCAGGAAATTGAAGCTCTTGAAGAAGAAATTAAGAAGCTTGAGCAAGAGATTAAATCGTCTTAGCGATTTGCATTAAGGCATTGCTTTAAAATTGACTGAACGCGGGGTTCAGCCTCCGAGCGAGGTTGAACCTTGTTTTACGCGCGATGCAATTGACAAGCTATGTGGCGTGTGCTATACTTAGATTTGCGTTCGGAGGGGTGTCCGAGCGGTTTAAGGAGCTGGTCTTGAAAACCAGTGACTCGTAAGAGCCGTGGGTTCGAATCCCACCCCCTCCGCCATCTTTGCTTGGCGGAGTTAAGAAGGTAAATACGGAGAGATGGCCGAGTCGGTCGAAGGCGGTCGCCTGCTAAGCGATTAAGCGGGATTAAAACCTGCTTCGAGGGTTCGAATCCCTCTCTCTCCGCCATATATTTAGAACTCGGGGCACGCAGCCCTGTTTTTGTTTTTTTGAGCCGATTTCTTTAAGTGAAAGCTGAGCTTAATGCTCTTCACGAGTGTCAACTTGTTAAGAATTTGTTAATAAATTTTGTCAATTTTGTTAAGAAAAATCCTTGACAGTCGGCTTGCTCTGTGCGATAATGAGCTTACCAGATTCCGAGAGGCAGTAGTTTCCTGGTAAAGCCCGGTGACGGCGCGTGGTGAAGTATCACAGTGTGAGAAAAGCAATGCCCGTATCGCGAGGGTGCCATGTGAAGTGTGTGAGTGTTACTGAGGAGAAGTCCAAAGTGCGCTGGTCACACGGAGCAGGAACGATTTAACCGGTTGCAAAGTATGGAGAGAAATCACCGTATGAGCGCTTGGGAG
>JAGXRV010000028.1 GCA_018335695.1 Clostridium sp. | reverse complement strand
ATTCACTCCTTTTTACAAAATCCAAAGGGTATCTATTTAACCTTTAGAGCAGCACTAATATTTTTAATTTCTTCCCATCTTTCATCACTCATGCGATAGCCGGAGCCTGGTCCCTGGTAGTCATTTTTATCATTAACCGCACTAATGACGTTAAAGGACGCATCCAAAATCGCAGAAGTATGCAGGTAATCACCTGATACTCGCTGTTTAAGCATTCCCAAAACATTTTCGGCTGCATCACTAAAACCACCCTTTGCAAGGGCCTTGGCTATGTCAAGACCAGTAATTCCCCTTTTCATCATGTCTTCTGCAGCTTTTAGGTCCTCAACCACATTACGCTTTGGCATATCCTTGCTGCCATGGGCATATGTGGCCGCTTCAACTTCCTCATCCGAAATCTTTGGAAAACCAAGTTCTTTAAACACAACCTGGAGAGCTCGTGCAGCCTTGTTTCTAATGCTGACTATTTCTTCTTCTGTAACAGGCTTAAGGCCGCCATCAACTTTTAGGTCCCTCTGAAGAACTAAGTAATCATCAAAGTCATCGGAATCAAAGTTAGAACCAGCAAACATATTGTCATAATTTGGTACTGCGCTAAAACCTGAAAATATGAAATCGGTGCCGGGAAGAAACTGCATCATGGTCCTAGCCGTTCTTCTAATATCGGAGTGGGAAAAAGTCTGGTCATTTCCTGAGGCAACCTCTAAATCCAGCATGGTAGTCACCAGATTTTCTGCCAGCACAGCCCTGATACCTGAGGGGACAGCACCAGGTACACCTATACAGCTGATTGAACCGTTTTGGAGACCCTGAACTCCTGCAGCTTTTGAAAGCATCACGCAGCGGACCTCTAAATATAACATTGATTTGCCTTCCGCATTACCCATCTGCACCTCAGAACCAGTCCCTGAGGTGAAACGCATTTTTAAACCCCTTGATGCATAAGCTGAAGCCAAAAAGCCCTTAGACCATGGAGTGTCATCCCCATCAACAAATACTTGTTCAGTACCGTAAACAGAAATTGTTTCTGCATAAGTGGTGATGCCTCTCATGCCAAGAAGGAGTTCAGTAGCTTCTTCAAGGGCACATTGGGTTAACACTCCTCCCCTGCCTACCTGTCCTCCGACCTGCAAGGACAGGGCATTAAAGGGTGCATATCTGACTACACCTACTGTTGTCTCCATTTCATCAAATCCCCTGTATGAAGCCTCTGCAGCATCAGCAGCTATAAGGACCGGATTGTCAGCAACATTTGTGACATGGCACTGGTTTGAAGGGGTTTTCCTAGCCCTCATCTTTTGTAGAGCCATCATCATTTCCACTACATTGAGCTTATCCATAATGCTGGTTATTTTAGCTGGAGTCAGTCCTCTAACAAGTCTTACTACATCTTTACGTGGTGTTGAAATGTCACAAAGCATCTTAGCAATGACAATGTCATCATACGACATTGCCTCTTCAGCTATTGAGATATCAATAGCATAATCAGCAATGAATTGATCTATCATGTCAAACCTGTCTCTTGTTTTGCCGTCTAGTTCAACTATCACATTATTCTCTATTTTGATACTTGGCTTAGGATCGTTGGGGCTGCCCATGGCAATGAGACCAACTTCAGGCCATTCATGCACGAAGCCGTCCTTGTTAACAGCTCTTTCTGCCAGCACTTGAAATCTTTTAGATCTTTTCATCGAACTACCACCCCTTATACATATGGTTTAGTTAAGGATTTAGCAGGCGCAGACATTGTATTAAGCAAACTTAATCCTACTTCCCTGGCTCCTATAACAGCCTGCCTAACGGCCCCTGAATCTCCAGTAACCATTATAATAACTTCATTGGAGTAGCTGGTGCCCTTTCCTGGACTGGCATAGCCAACTACTTCTACATTGGCAGTCTTAACTGCTGTATCAGACATGAGCACTCCAATTGCTGCAGGGGCTCCCACAATTAGACCAAAGGCTTTTCCTGCTGGAGCATTAAAGGCTTTTTCTATAGCGCAGCTGGCCCTGGCAGTATACTGAAGCTCCAAATGTCCAGCATCATTTGCATAAACGTCACCAAAAGTCCTGTCTAACTCTTTCAAAGTTACTTCAACGGCCCTTCTCGCATCGGATACTTCCTCAGCACCAAAGATAATCAGGCAGCCATGACCGGCTCCCCCTTTAGTGTCTCTGGCCAGTTCAATGCTTACAATTTCAGTATTGGTAGCCTTAACGGCTTCATCTGCCGCCATGATTTGTGGTCCAGCTCCAGTTCTGGCACCTATAATACCAATTGATCTATACTTTTTTTCGATTCCCATTTTTTCATGAATAGCCGGATCAAGATTGGCTATAACCAAACCAATGGTTTCTCCTATTGCAGTTCCAACAAATTCAGTCATGCCGCAGCTTTTATAACCACCGTCACTTGCTTTTACGGTTTCTCCCGATGATGTCTGGTTTTTTATTTCCTCAACAACTCTATCTAAAATTTTGTCAAATTCCATGAAGATCACCTCCACATTTATTTATCTTGTTTGGGAAGAATTTTTTCCACATCTGTGTGTGGTCTTGGAATTACATGTACAGAAATAATTTCACCTACTCTCTTTGCTGCAGCGGATCCAGAATCTGTTGCTGCCTTTACAGCTCCCACGTCACCTCTAACCATTACAGTTACTAATCCGGAACCAATTTTTTCATAGCCAACTAAACTTACATTTGCAGCCTTTACCATTGCATCGGCTGCCTCTATTGCTGCTACTAAACCCTTGGTTTCAACCAATCCCAATGCTTCATGACCCATTTTAAATCCCCCTTTGTAAATATTTAGGGTAGGCAGCTAACACATAATATTTTGCTGTCTACCCTTAGATCTATTAGATATTTTCCTTTTGTGCCCCCGATACTTTTGGTGGGAAAAAGTCTGGTACAATGACGGATAAATACCCTAAACCAATGCCTATAAATAATGGAATGCCCACAGCAATGGGGTCGCCACCGCCGAAGTATGATGCGCAGGCTGCAAAGGCAGCTGGTGCAGTTGCAAAGGCCGGAACATTAATCATATATGTCATTATGAAAGCGATAACTGCAACTAAAACAGCAAGCATAACTAATCCCCCGCCTATCTGACCCCATAAAACTACACAAAGATAACCCAGGATAATACCTGACAACGCTGGGGGAACACTCTTTTTAATAGCCTCGGCATTACCACCAGTAAAGAAGAACAAAGCCCAGCCAACAAACGCCGGCCATGTTAAAATGTTAAATGTTCCTGAAACAAATGTCCAAATCCCTGCCAGGACACCTATTACAATTGCTAAAGATAAATACGGCATGTTTTCACCTCCTATTTCCCAGCTAATGCCCTGGCGCCCAGGGCATCTGCCGCAAGTATAGCCGCATAAACCATCTCAGCATTAACTGGAAACGGCTCATTATGAATTGTCTCTCCTTGGACAACAGATGCCTCAGCAATACTCATAATTTCATCTTCTTTAATTTCATCTATGCCAATTTGCTTTAATGTTACTGGTAAACCAACTGAACAGCAAAAATCTATGACCTCATTGATTTGTGCTGTTGACCTTTCTTCTAGTATTAGTTGAACTAGTGTCCCAAAGGCTACCTTTTCGCCATGGTACTCACCATGGGTTTTTTCAAGAACCGTTAAACCATTATGGACTGCGTGGGCAGCTGCAAGCCCCGAGCTTTCAAAACCAAGTCCACTTAGAAGAGTATTTGCTTCAACAATCTTTTCTACCGCCGGAGTCACAACTCCCTTTTCAATAGCCAGTTTAGCCTGAAGACC
>JAGXRV010000027.1 GCA_018335695.1 Clostridium sp. | reverse complement strand
TGAAAGGCGTCGGCCAAGCCGAGGATTGCTTTTACACTCTGACCGCGGCAGCCAATACGCCAGCCATGACTATCAACGTTTGTTATGGCGTCACGGAATTATCTGCTCCATGAGCCGAAAAGGAGACTGCTGGGACAATGCCCCAATGGAGAGCTTCTTTCATACGCTGAAAGTCGAGCTGGTATATAACACGACGTTTGAAACTCGCTCCCAGGCCAGGCGCAGTATTTTTGAATATATCGAGGTGTTCTATAACAGAACCCGGCTACACTCAGCAATTGGCTATAATAGTCCAGAAGAATATGAAAAAATGAGAAAAGTATCTTAATCCGGTGTCTAGTTTACCGGGGGAAGATCAAACCCACTGTGAGGATCGGGCAATGTTAGAGAGGAATCTGAGCGCCTAGAGGGGTTTAGCCTTGAAAGCGGGGCATGACACACCCCGTCCTGAAATCGTTGAAAGATTGACGCAGGGTGTGCATTGTATCAATCTATATCAGCTTAGCCAAATAATCTACCATCTATTGATACAAAGGATTGTGTCGGTGGGTGGTTTTGTTTTGCCCGAAAGTGCCGTATTCGAGGCACTTTCGGGCTTTGTGCTTTTTGCCTTGTAGCAATAGAAGGTATTTTCCAGAAGGCTTTTTTGGAGAACACTTGACTTGAACCGTGGCGGTTTTCAAGACAGTCGCAAGGGTAAATCGTAAAAAGTAAGGTAATCGTTAAAATTTGCACCGAAAATCGGGCTAACTTTTAACGATACACCGACCTGTTAAAACTAAGGTTTCACGTTTTTCTTCCCTAATACCATTATAAATCCTGAGATCGTATATAATGACCGCGACTTATTAATTATGTAAGTATTTTTGGTAAACAGCTTGCTTAAAGCGATACAATAGTGTATAATGCTAGCGAAGGGAGTGAAATCAAAATGCCTAAATCATCCAGCATATATACGCGGGTTGAGCCCGAAATTAAAGAACAGGCGGAGCAGATACTTTCAAAGCTCGGCATTCCCGTAGCAAACGCCATAAATTTGTTTTTGCATCAGGTGGTTTTGCGTAAGGGGATTCCGTTTTCTGTCACTCTGCCTCCGAACGCGCCTCTTGATTATTCGGCGTTAACGGCCGAGCAATTTGATGCGGAAATCAAAAAAGGTTTCGTCAGCTTGGAAGCGGGAAAGGTTGTATCGTCTGAGGATGTCAGGAAAAAGATGCAACGGCAGTATGAAGTATGATATGGAAAGTGAATTATACGGAAGACGCCGAACAGGACCTGCAGAGCATCTTTGACTATATTTCCGATGTCTTGCTTGAACCTGTAACGGCGACAAATCAAACAAACCGCATCATGGATGCGGCGGATTCCCTTGACCATATGCCGCTGCGGTATCGCCTGTATGATATAGAGCCGTGGCAGTCAAGGGGCTTGCGCGTTGTGCCGGTCGATAATTATCTGGTGTTTTATTTGCCGGACGAAACAAAGAAGACTGTTGCGATTATCCGCATAATGTACGGAGGGCGTGACATCGACAAGCACTTAAACGTAACAGAAGAGTAAAATACACAAGCTGATGGTCGATCGGAGCTACGACCTGATTAAGCCGAATATGAAGAATTTGCGGATAGGCTTTTCGCTGTAACGGGCAGTAGGATTTACTGGTTATCGTAACAGAGATATGCAATTAGCCTAAAAATCCAACAAAAGGAGGATGCGTAGGTTTTATGCATCCTCCTTTTGCCATATACTGCTGATGTCAGCCCTCAATTTCCGTTCCGTCTTTAAAACAGAATACCAGTTTCCCGTCACTCAGTACCGTGACCTTGTTAACCGTTGCCAGCCAAAGCTTTTCATCAAAATCGTCTACCACCAGCGGACGGGTTTCAATATCCTTTATAAATGCCTCCAGCAAAAGCAACTTGTTCTGGCGCTCCCAGCGCTCTTCATAAGTTCGGCAAGCCGCTCCGTGGCTTTGCGGTACCGCTCCATGTATCCGGTGTGCCGCCCATTGAATTCTTCCTGACTGACCGCGACTCTCGCACCTTCCACAGATAAAAGACTTGCAGGAGGTTCCGGCAAAGATTAAACTTTGATATAATGACCATGAATTCGGAGGTAACAGGATAATGAAACAATGGTACGAGCAATTGTTCGATAATTATGGAAATCAGTATGACAAAGAGTGTTTTACTCAAGGGACAGCCGGAGAATGTGACTTTATTGAGAAAGAGCTTAATTATGATTGTTCTTTAAAGATTATCGATATCGGCTGCGGAACAGGCAGGCATGCTATCGAACTTACAAAAAGAGGATATTCTGTTACGGGAATTGATTTATCTGAATCTCAGCTTGACAAAGCCAGAGAGAAAGCGCAGAAGCTCGACCTTAAGATTGATTTTATCAGACATGATGCCAGAAATCTGCCCTTTGAAAATCATTTTGATGCTGCTATCATGCTTTGTGAAGGCGGATTTCCTTTAATGGAAACAGACGAGATGAATTTTGAGATATTGAAAAATGCCACAAAGTCTTTGAAAAGCTCCACAAAGTTCATTTTTACAACGCTTAACGGGCTGTTTCCCCTGTATCATTCCATCAATGATTTTCACGAAACGGGCGCTAACGAAGGAGGCGCACGTTATAAGAGCGACAGTTTTGATTTTATGACAATGAGGGATTATAACGTCACTAAATTTACTGATGATGACGGAAATGAATATGAGCTGCAGTGCAACGAAAGATATTATATGCCAAGCGAAATTACCTGGCTGCTAAAATCCCTGGGATTTAAAAAGATCGAAATATTCGGGGCAAAGCTAGGAGCATATTCAAGAGAAGATCTGCTCACGACTGCAGACTTTGAAATGCTTGTCATAGCGGAAAAGTAGCTAAGCTCCCTAAAAAGGCAGGTAAATAGTTCCTGAATTAGTCGTTTTTCCGGTTCCATGCCGCTGTCACGGACAAGTTCGGTGTGAACTGGGATGTCTTTGCCGAAGAACAGCCCAAGCGAGAGGAAGGAGAAAAACACGATGAAGAATGAGCGTATATACAAGATGACATTTTCCAGAGTGTATCCGCTGCTCGTCCAAAAAGCGGAGAAAAAGGGTCGCACAAAAAAAGAGGTCGACACGATCGTTTACTGGCTTACGGGCTATAACGAGCGCAGCTTGCAGGTACAAATAGAAAAAGAGGTCAACTTCGAGACATTCTTTGCCGAAGCCCCACAAATTAACCCCAATGCCGATAAAATCAAGGGAGTAGTCTGTGGCGTTCGTGTAGAGGAAATCGACGACCCGCTTATAAAGAAGATACGATGGCTAGATAAGCTGGTGGATGAACTGGCAAAGGGCAAAGCAATGGAGAAGGTGCTGAGGGGATGACTCAAAACATTGGCTACAAAATCGTTGGCGTTCTCCCTAATGCAAACGGCATCGGCAAGCACGATATTTGGATGGCGAAAAGGATAAAGAAAGCATGATTAGCTACACACTCAACCGTTCCAAACGCAAAACCCTCGCCCTTTATGTCCGGAACGGCGAGGTGGAAGTCCGCGCGCCGTTGAAAGCCTCGAAATTTGACATTGACAAATTTGTGCTAGCCAAAGAGCAATGGATTACAGATAAACTGGCGGAATCAAACGAACGACAGGAACAGCGTGCGACGTTCACATTGAACTATAACGATCTGGCGCTGTATTGTGGCAAAGCCTACCCAGTCGCCGCCAAGCCCGGCGCTCGGGTAGGCTTTGACGGTGAGCGGTTCTATATGCCGCACGACCTGACCTCGGAGCAAATCAAGTACGCCTGCGTCCAGATCTACCGTATGCTTGCCAAACGCGACCTGACTAAAAAGGTTTTGGCCTTCGCAATGCAAATGGAGGTCATGCCCATTGCCGTCAAAATCAACGGCGCGAAAACCCGCTGGGGAAGTTGTTCCGGCAAAAAGAGCATGAACTTCTCGTGGCGGCTCATTATGGCAGAGAATGATGTGGTTGATTATGTCGTCATCCACGAACTGGCGCACATTATCGAGATGAACCACTCCGAGCGATTCTGGGCGATTGTAGAAGGCGTGTTGCCGGATTACAAGGAACGGCAGAAGCGCTTGAAGGTTTTACAGAAAAAGTTGAGCATGGAGGACTGGGAATAATGGAAAACAACTATCATAATATTCCTTCATGCAGGCTGTGGAACGACCATCTCAAGTTGCGTTGTGTTTATGAGGATATATTAAATGCAAATCTTAGTTGACGCCGACGCCTGCCCGGTCAAACAGATTATCGTCAGGCTTGCCAAACAACGAAATATCCCCGTTACCATGCTGATTGATGCCTCCCACGAGCTAAACGATGGTTACAGCCGTATTATCACCGTGGACAAGCACGCCGACAGCGTTGACTACGCCTTGATGGGCTTGTTGACCCGTGAGGATATTGTGGTGACGCAGGACTTCGGGTTGGCCGCCATGGTTATCGGCAAAGGTGCGAAAGCTGTCAGTCAGAACGGATTGATTTTTACGGACGCAAATATGGATAAGCTGCTGCTGGAGCGGCACATCGGGCAAAAGATACGCCGGGGCGGCGGCAGGGCCAAGGGTCCCTCCAAACGGACAAAAGATGATGATGCCCGGTTCGAGGCGGCTTTTGAGTGGTTATTGGCAGAGATAGAATAATTTTGTTTGAAACGATAGCGCTATCACTGAATCGCAATAAAATTATCAGCTGATCGTTTATTAAGAGTATTCAAGAGAAGTTAGTTGTTAGCTTACACTGACCTTTGAGAGCGGGAGATCTCTGGAGTAACATTGAATTATGAAGGGCAAGAGCATAAGAAGAGAAAGTGATAGATAAATCCTGCCCTCCCGCTGACACATAACGAGTCAGCGTGGAAAGTGCTAAAAACACCTGAATTTATTCGCTTTTTGGCATATTTGTAGTAGCTTTTATCCTCGTTATGTGATACAATATACGTAACGAGGAGGTGTTCAGATGGCCGCCATTATTCGCCAGACAGATAAGCGTTCCGGGATTACATACGCTTACGAGTCCGTGTCCTACTGGGACAAGGAAAAGCAACAGTCACGTTCTAAGCGGACCCTCATTGGCCGGGTGAATGACAAGACCGGTGAAATTCTTCCGACTGACGGCAGGGGGCGGAAAAAGAAAGATGAATACGCACCTGCTAAAAGAGGTCCGGTTCCTGCGGAGAAAACCGCCCGTTTTTTTTATGGTGCCACCTATCTGCTGGATGCCATTGGCGAAAAGCTGGGCATTG
>JAGXRV010000026.1 GCA_018335695.1 Clostridium sp. | reverse complement strand
CTTTTTCTCGCCACAATTACAGCGATATTCTGTATATCCGTTATTGAAGCTACCACAACTAAGCATTCTTTCAACTTCACGAATGATTGTTGGTCTTACTTTGCTTCTACCTATTGTTTCAACAAAGCCTTGCCAATGATCTGAAAAGATTTTTCGTATGATACCTTTCATAACAAAACCTTACCACATAGGCGTTTATCAAGCAACTCATTTCTAAAAAGTCTATATAATTTCCTTACCAAAAATAAACGCATCGGGGAAGCTCTGCAAGCGTGCCGCTTCCCGGTGGGTAATCGGCCTGTGCTGCTCAGGATGTAGGTAGCGGCCTTTTTCCGGCTTAAAGAATTCCGTACGAATGGTAAAGGCGGGGCGGTCCCACCACAATCTGCCGAATAAGTCTGTTCCACCAGTTTTCTTTCTGATCCAACAGTCGGGGGTCAGTTCGGGGGCTATCCGTTGCAGGTCGAAACGGTTCATCCCCTCTTCCGGAATAGCCTTGTATCTTTTTACACTAAGCGGTGTCGGGGAGCGGCCGAAATGTAAATCCAAAGGAGGCGGAACATCTCGGATACCGGCACCTTCAGGCTCAGGCAAGTCTGAGATTGCGTCTTTTACCGTTCTCCACCTCTGAGACGAGTGCAAATACGATAGTATTTTGAATTCCGCCTTTTTCCGGGTTGTAGTGAGTTTTTCTAGGTGGGAAAATTATCGACGGGTCTATTTTTGAGCCGATGATGACGGCTCTGGTTCGTGTTTGGGGAACTCCGTAATCTGCCGCACAAAGCTTGTCCGAAACAACCTTAAAGCCCAACATTTCGGCGGTTTCCACGATTTGCTTATGTTCTTCCGACCCTAATAATTGAGGTACGTTTTCTATTACAAATACCTTTGCCCCGCAGCGCTTTACCACTTCCAGATAAGGACGCCATAATTGGTTTCTTGGATCCCCTTCACGGTTTTTGTTCAGCAAACTAAAACCCTGGCAAGGAGGTCCGCCAATCACCACGTCGGCCGACGGAATCTTAACACTCCTATCGCTGAGGATTTCGTTTATATCACCGAGAACACAGTGGTTGCCAAAGTTAGCGTTATACGTATCCACGCAATACTTATTAAAATCATTGACCCATACTGAAGTAAAATTATGCCCTAACGATTTGGAAAAACCTAGCGACATCCCGCCTGCACCGCTGAATAAGTCGATGAGTTTGAAATCGCGATTTTTTCGTGTTGACTGTCCACATGTACGATGATTGTAGGCAGCCTCATCTTCTTTTAACAATAGTGCGGCGAATTCATTTTTTTTGGCATATTTCTTCATATCTGCCCAACCCTCATTCCGGAATATGGCACTCCTTTTAATTTTTCAATAGTAAATAGCAAATTCCTGCATGTGCAAAAGTTTCGTTAGTTTTTCACTCATTAACTCCTAAATCAAAAATGCTCTGTTGCTCTGTCGTTACGGCTAAAAACCTGACAGGCCTAGTCAGCTTTTTAACTTTTCCCTCATCAAGAGCCTTTTTAAGCCAGTCTTTTACTCTGGACTCGGGAACACTGAACATTTCAGCCAGTTCTTTATAATTTCGCGGCACATCCAACGCTGTTTCCAGACTCGGCCAGACGCCGATATATGTACTGGTATCACAGACATACGTCACAGAGTCGTCCTCTTTTAATAAACCGACTCTCCCCAGACGGTCATTCACAACTGTAACCTGTTCCCCGAACCACTTTTTCAGTCCTTGCTGATTCAACACTGCCTCGTCAATAGGAATTCCGCCTTGCTCCAATAACTTTTTATTACCTTCCGGCATATCATCGCCGGCCCGGACAAACAGAGGAACCCACCCTGCCCGCAAATTTTCCGTTGCTCCGGCCCAGGTTCCCCCTTTGTCTATTGAAGAAGATACAACGACTCCGTAATTGGCCAGCGCATAAATATACTTATTTCGTTCCATTGCCGTATAGACTTTAAAGTGCGCTTTCGGGTTATAGCATGACAGCAATAGCAGTTGATTTGCCATAATTGCTTCCCGGTACTCCCGCCTCATAATTTTCGGCTCCAGTCCGTCCGCTAAAACCGAAATGACCGTACCACCTGCCTTTAGCGCCGCATCCTGTGCAATACTATCCACGCCGGCTGCTCCACCCGAAACCACTGTCAGCTTTTCATCAGCACATTTCTTCGCCAACTGCTCAGTAAAGAAAGCGCCGTTTTTGTCCACATTCCGTGAACCGACAACCGCAACACCCTCATAACCCAATAACTGCCTGTCCCCTGCACCATACAATACCACGGGTGATTTTTGCATCAGTACTCTTTTCAGCCGCTGGGGGTACGTTGCTTCCGCCCGCGTTGTCACCCAAATGCCCATGTTATTCAGTCTCTCAAGCTCAATACCCAACTGGCCGCTCCGGGCCAACAATTTTTTCATCCGGCCGACCTGTTCTTCCGTTAGCCCAAGATGAACACGCCAATCATCCGGGGTGGATGAAAATAAAGACTCCGGTCTTGACAAGGGAGAGTTTTTTAATTTGCAAGAAAACGTCTGCCATTCCTTTAGCGTAAAGTGCTTGTAATCCGCACTTACCGGCATTGCCAAGTCAGAACACAAAAGAAGTAAAGCATAACTGTCTTTTGACAAGGATATCATTCATCTACCACCCCACCAACCACCGTAGTAGACAGGGCAAACGGAAACACAGGACCGCTGCCCGCCTTTTGCAACAGAAATCCGCATACAGTAAAAGTCCATTTTGAATCAACCATATCATCAACAAGGGGAGTATCCCGAATTTTGTGTAAATGAGTTTTTCACCTAAGTTTGGGGCATACTATTCTTTGGTTCTTGCCCACTAGGAGGACAGGGAAATGCTGGAGAGCAACCCGAGTGCCTGGTGGGGTTCTGCCGGGAAAGCGGGGTTATGACACCCCCCCTTTCTTATACCCTTTCCCGGGGGAACCAAAGCGTTAACCTCTGGGGCGAAGCCCCATGTCTTTTCAAATAGCCAGTTCGAGCGATAATCTTTCACCGTAATAGATGTGGAACTGTGATATACATTTTTTCCATTCCCGCAGCGGCATATTCCATTTTTTT
>JAGXRV010000025.1 GCA_018335695.1 Clostridium sp. | reverse complement strand
TTTGCAGCCAACGTTGGGTCTAGAGTCTTCGCCATAAAAACACATCCTTTGTCCTTTACTTAGTGATGATAATTTACTTCACCAAATAATATAGCCTAATCTACCGCCATTGTACAGACGGGATTAGGCTAATGTCGGAGAATATCTGATTTTTTGCCGCCACCAACTGTGACGTAAATGGCTGGTTTTGCTGACAAATTGCTCGGCTGAAAACAAAATATGTCAAGGGAGGTGATCATTTTCGGCGCCGCTTCTTTTGGGTTGCTGGTGATGCTGCTCTCGGTTTTTAGCCGCAGCCCGCTAATCCCCTTTTTTATAGGCGGAGCCGTCTACGGCATTCCCATCTTTCTGGGCAGTATCTTAAGAATCGATGCGCTCTGGGCGCGTACCCCGGTTGACTTCTCTTATACCCAGGTGGTCAAAGTAGAGCAGCTGTTTATGACCTTCCGCGCTTTCAACGTTTTCGGGTACCCCGTGCTCTATGCTTACCTGCTCTGCGCCGTTATCGCCTCGCTCTCCGCGGCGGTGCTGGCCGGCATTTACCGGGGCTTCCGTTCACGCCAAGTCTGTTAATCACAGGGGGTCAAGCGGCTTATTCAATCGCATCTGCCCTGGAGTCAGGTAATTTGAACTTTCGGGAGGAAAGGATATGTTTAAAATTTTCAAATCACAATCAGGTTTAGTGCCGGGAATAATTGTTTTAATTGTCGTTGGAACTCTTTTGCTTGGGATGGGAACGATATATTTATATCAACAATCAAATAATCTCGTTGCCTATAAAGTTAGAATAAGGAAAGCGAGCGAAGGACCAAAGGGAAGGCTATGGAACCGTCCCCCTGCTTCGCGGTGTAACAGATTATCTCTTGGCCTGAGCAGTTGCGGATTTTTAATAATACGAAAGGGGTCCAAAGTTTATGAATAAAGCAATTGTTACAAAAAACGTTAGTATTATTAAAGCGCCGTTAGTTTCGGAAGAGTTTTTTTCTGGCGTTAATGATCGTTGATGGACTAACAGATGGATTTTGGTATACGATTGAGGCAATTTATTTAGGGGATATCACAACTAAGGCTTCTCGAGGCAGCAAAATGCGGTCTTATTGGGGTATGGCAGGGTTCATAACCGGGGCAGCTATGCTTATTGCTGGATTTTTGGGGCTCCACATTGATAATACAGGCTTTATTAGCGAAAGAAAGACCACATTTATCAGCCTGTACCGCGACGGGGTTGCTTCACACCGCTGCCGCTGCTGGTCTCCGAACTGGCCCAAAATGTGGACGCCTTGGATAATGTTTTTCACCGCCTGCAAAACACCGGACCGCGACTGGGCAACTGTATCTGTTGGAGATACACACATAGTGGCGCTAAAGAGCGATGGCACGCTCTGAACCTGGGGGGCTAACTGGCACGGACAACTCGGCGACGGCATCACGGCGCCTATCCCGATTATACGCAAACGAAAACAGCGTGTCCTTATTAGGAACAGGAGGTTCATTGTGAACTCTGGAAAGAAGAAAGTTGCAATAAATTCCTTGTACTGCTTATGTGTCGTTTCCATTTTGGTGTTAATGGCGTATGCTAATTACTGTTCGTGGGCGTTTTGGGAAGGGTTGTGGCATGGCTCATATATTAGTTTTTTCTCCCCGTTTATGCTAAACACCTTTGTAGCGATAGCATTAGGTCTAGGTGCAATACCTATGGTTATTCTTTGCACGATTGTTTATAAACTCAATAATATATCAAGTAGCAAGTTTGCTTACGTGAAAAGTTTCATTATATGGCTTCCAGCGTGTGTATGTATTTTATCTTTATTTATTCTGTTTCATGAGTTTATAACAGGCTTAACTTTTCATTATTTTTTCTAGCCATAATAGCAGGGGCTGCAAGGGGGGGGATGGCCATCACGCCAGCTGAATTCGAAGCCTTGTTCCAAAGCTACTATATCCTGGCAATATAATCAACGGTGTCCGCTATATCCCGGTTGGCGGCCTGCAGGTACGAAAGCCTATACATCATCCAAGTCTGTTAATTTCAGGGACACGAGGGAGGTAATTTATTTCTTCTCATTCCATTAACTCTTTTCCTGCCTATCCTATACAGACGATTTCGATCATTTAAGTCAACTGTTATAGTTGCTGTCGCCGTTTCTTTGAGCATTGAGTTTCTGCAATTAATTATATCTGCTGTTCTTGGATTCACATATAAAGTTACCGACGTCGATGATCTTATAATCAACGTATTCGGCGCAATGATTGGGTATGGAGTTTATGCAGCTATCGATTGCTTTGTTCGCATAAGAGTCGTTGATTCAAGATTGTCTCAACGGTCGGGAATGGTTAAGGCTCTGCATCATATCTTTGCTGAGCAGGGGGCTGATTAGATCGCCTGATCTTCTCCGCATTGAGGATGTTCCGGTTTGGCGGGAAGTCGCCTCGGTTTTCGTTGCGAGCACTATTTTGAGCATTTTGTATTTTGCGTTGTGGGGATCACCTTATTTATTGCATTGTAAATGTTCCTGCCTGTGCTGCTAACCTTTTGCAACAGTAACGAGGGGGGATTGGAATGCTTGGAAAGTATAGAGGCTATGGGGTCTTCACTTTGACTGTCTTGCTCTTGTCCCTGCCCTTGCAGGCGGAGGCTACTGTGCCTGTGTCCAGCGGTTATATAAGCCCGGGAGAAGTTGTTTTTATGGCGATGCATTATGAGGATGCCAGTGCGATTGAGCCCATTCTGTTAACGCTTGGACAGGATTTGCTTGCGCTTGAACATGCTTTTCAGACGCTGCAAAAAGAAGGTAAGCTTGACCCCGATTTCCCAAGACTTGTCATCATTGCCTCAAAATACTATAGGTTGGAATACAGGTTTGAAGTATCTCCGGCAGAGCTTTATTTCACTAATTCGGCAACTTTTATTTCCAATCACCCGGACTCGCCTCATTTTGAACCAAAGGAATTAGGCCCGGCTTACGTGATCAGGATAAGCACAGGACTTTTAAATTACCGGGATTTAGCGGCAATGCTGCCTCTTCTAGGCGGGTTGAATGACCAGAATCTAAAAATAACGATTAATAGTGAAGAGAAACTGGCTGTGTGGAAAAGACAGCCTGACTTTGAAAGGTTAACAAGTTTAATAAATGTTCCCGAAGAATTTGGTGCTGTTGCAGGCGGATTGAGAATAGCTGCGTTGTGGAAAGCAGAAACAACGTTTTATTCGCTGACAGATGAGGAGGGCAATAAAATTCTTGACCTTTTTCCTGCAAATATCTACAAAGGCAAGCCGGCATGGGCGCCTGCCCTTCGTCCCGAACTCCACGGCCGAATTTTAGCATATGCGACTGATGAGCAAGTAATTATTAATGATATTACTAGAGGCGATCGCTACCACCTAAACCTTGATTTTACTTTTAATGACCCCAGAATTCAGGAAATATTTGATGGAATGCGCGATGCTATACATGTGCATTTTGCCGTAGATGCTGTGGAAAACAAGGTATATGTTTTGCCCTTTGGTAGAATGGGATGGATAAATGTTGTCTATGCGCTGGATTTGGATACAGGCGAATGGAGAAGAGAATTAGAGGTCGAGCTTGTCTCTGATGAGGTACGGAGAAATACCTACGATAGAATCTGGATTGATTTTGTCTCCGCGGTGCCGGATAGAAAAATCGTCGGAAATGTTGATATTTTGACGGAGGAATGGACTGAAGGACAAAACTTTCCAGCCGTGAGCGTTAATAGAAATCAAACCGTTTTGCTTTGGTTCAGCCTATTGATTATTCCCGTAGCGATGCTGATTTATATTATAAGAAAGCCAAGGAAACACCAGGGTTGAAGGATTTTTATTCTTCGGTACCTGATTTTATAAAGGGGGAGGTGTAACCACCATGACGCTGCCGGAACAGAGGAAACCGCAGTTGATGAAGTTTTGTAAAGTACTGATCATGCTGCTAGTTGTTTGTCTTCCTGCACTTTTTCTCCTGAATTTACATTTGGCAACCCCGGACGAAGAGCTGCCGTTACTGGAGGAACAACTGCCCGCGTTTCAAGTTTTGTCGCCTTTGGTTAAAAACAATGTGAACCTCGGCAGTCCCCAGTTCGTCTTCCTGAAGCAAGGCGCCAAACCGCAAACTTACGTGGCCGGCCGGGAAGAGCGGCGCCTGGCGGCATCTTTCCTGGCAGAAATAGTGCGGGAAGGCAAGGGGGAGGTCGTGGCACGGGGACCCTGGCACCAGGTCTGGCCGCGGCAGGGCTTGGAAATACTGGACGGACGCCCCGGACTTCGTTTCTACTACGGCAGAACCGGAGATCACCGGGCGCTGCGGGATCTTGTTCCGCCAACAGCCCTTCTGACAATATCAGTTCACCGGCCCGCCTGAAGTGCAACCCTGCCGCCCGGCGATCACCGGGGTGTGCCAGGCCTTGCCGGCAAAGCCGGAGTATGATGCCTCCTGGGATTTCAGCCGGCCAAAGGAAAAATACGGGATGGGTGGTCCGGCGGCAAGCTGGTCTCCCGACGGCCGTAAACTGGCGGTAATGGTTCATGTTTCCGAACCCGATTACCGGCAGGATTTGCTGCTAGTGGACCGTGCGAGCGGCAAGCTAACAAGGCTGGCAGGGCGGCGCGCGGACAGGCTGTTCTGGTCTCCTGACAGCGAGTGGCTGTATACACACGATTCCCAAACCGGTTTGTTAAAAAGACTGCGGGGGGACGGCAGCAAAGAAAGTGTTCTGGCTCGTGAGGCTCAATTTCCATCGCTTAGCCCGGACGGCAAGCAGATTGCCTACAGCAATAACGGCATCTGGCTGATCAGCAGCAGCGGCGGCCTTCCCCGGCAACTCAGCGCAGGCAAGGAGGATACCATGCCTTTGTGGTATCCCGATGGCCGACATCTGCTTTTTGCCGCAGACAGCGGGCGGGCCAGCGTGGAGTATCGGCCGGTCTGGCGGATACTCACCCGTCTGAACATTGACAACCCGGAGAAAAGGGAAATCTTAGTGAGAGAGGCGCAAGTATATTCGGCCTATGATTGGCTTATTCCCGGGCAGGTGCTGGGCGTGAGCAC
>JAGXRV010000024.1 GCA_018335695.1 Clostridium sp. | reverse complement strand
CGTCCCCTCACGCTTTTGCTCCTCTGCCACAACGCGCAGGAACTGCTGACATTCTCTTGCAAGTCAACTGCCAGAGCCGAAAAACCAAGAAATCCAGCGACCAGTATTGCAACGAAGAAGCGGAAAACTGCCTGTGCCAATTGAGAGTTATGTGACATTTGGCTTCATCCCCGCCCCCCGTCTCAGGCAAAAAGAGAATCTTGTGAGAATTGTCACCAGCAAAAACGCGGAATATCTGTTGCCTTTAAGCCTAAGATAGACTACTATTGCCATTTAATAATATTAGTATCTATTATTAATTATGCAAGCATTTTTTAATTATGTCAAGCACTACTTTATGATTTTTACATTTTCTAGAAACAGTCCAGCCAGAGACAATCCTGACTCTATGCCCTAATATTTCTTTATATCCATACACAGTTATTATTCTAGCTGCAGCCGCTCTATTCCTGCTGCCCGAAGTCGAAATTTTTGCTGCCGCAGAGAATAAGGGCAATTGTCCCCACCAAGGGGGACCAGGGGGACGGTTCTTCTGGTGCATTAAGCCCGCTGCCCTCACCCTAACCCTCTCCCAGAGGGAGAGGGGGAACCAGCCAGGGGGACGGTTCTTCTGGTGTACATTGGCCAGCGTCCCTCACCCTAACCCTCTCCCAGAGGGAGAGGGGAAACCAACCAGGGGGACGGTTCTTCTGGTGTACATTGGTCAGCGACCCTCACCCTAACCCTCTCCCAGAGGGAGAGGGGATAAGTTGGAGGGAGAGGGGATAAGTCGGAGGGAGAGGGGATAAAGCGAAGGGAGAGGGAATGCGCACTAGCGTACAGGTTGGCCGCCAAAGCCGACATTATATTTAGCATGGCAGTCAAAGCAGGAGCTGGCGCCGTGACAGTCAAAGCAGCCGAATGAACCTCTGTCCCTTACAAAATCCTTATGATCCCAGTACCAGCGCGGAGCGTCGTGGCCTTCAGGCGTTTGTTCATGACACGCGGCGCAGGTAATGATTTCAGCGGCGCGCATTCCTTCTTCTTCCGGCTCGCGCCAATCATGACAAACCATACAACCCTCGGGATTTGTTTCTCCCCGTACTATATGACCCACAGACCAGAAGGCATCATGAGTAACGGGACGCACCCCTTCGTGACAGTCAACGCAAAATTGCGCGTTTCTCGTAATTTCCGCAATAGAATCGCCGGGAACCTCACGCTCCTTGCCAAAACCGGTATGGCAGCGCATGCACTCGCTGATGCTCGCCCGAACCGAAGCGCCATGGTTGTAGCCGAAATCCGCCACAAAATGGTCCTGGGGAATACCGATCTCAGTATGGCAAATCTCACAGCTATAGGTCACACGTTCGCCGTCGTGACATTCGAGACAGCTTGTTTTAGTAAGCGAAAAATCTCTCTCTTCAACTTCCCTGAACTGGGCGATAGCCTCCTCGGTTGGGGCAAAAGCCGCCTTCTTGCTCATGCCGGTATGGGCAACTTCGTAGTGGCAATCAACGCAAGTTGTACCGTAATTCAAATGTTCGGCATGCCACTCTCCCCGCAAATCAAGCCCCGGGGTAATCTGCCTGTTCAGAGAATGACACTGCAGGCAAGCTTCATTGCTGATTTCCCGCGTGCCATGAATCGGCAATTCCAAATCGCCGCCCAGATAGACAACCGCTTCGCCGACACGCCGCGCCAGCACAGAGGCAAAGCCGGTATTCGGTTCAACGTGACAACTGTTGCAACTGATATTTGAATGAGGTGAGTTCTGCCAAGTGTAGAAATAGGGTTGCATAACGTGACACCTGGCACAAGAATCAGGATTGGACGAATCGGTGGCAGCTACACCGGTAAAAGTAAGAAAAAGGACAAGAAGCAAACCGCCTGCATAAAGAAGTTTCTTGTTGCCATGGGAGCCGCCGCCCCAGCGGAAAAACTTAGCCATTGAATAACCTCCCTGCCATGTTGTGAATAATAGTGCTTTGTCTGACCACAACAAAAATCACTTGCGCAAAGATGGCGCGTCAGGTAAGTATTCTCGCTGCCGCTCAAAACTCCTGCAGACACGTCAAAATTTCTTAATTATTTTGTAACCTTTGTAATCATTCCGTCACTTTTATGTATAGCGAATCTTATTTTTCTGCCGCCAGCCCTCACCCTAGCCCTCTCCCAGAGGGAGAGGGAAATTACCATCCAGGGGGACGGTTCTTCTGATGGTATTTATCCCGCTGCCCTCACCCTAGACCTCTCCCAGAGGGAGAGGGAAATTCTCCTCCAAGACCACCCCGCCCTTACGGGCACCACATGCAAGTGACCACCCCGCCCTTACGGGCACCACATGCATGCGACCACCCCGCCCTCACGGGCACCACATGCAAGTGACCACCCCGCCCTTACGGGCACCCCTCCAAGGGAGGGGAATTGTTCTACAGCATTTGTTGTAGGCATTGCCCTAGCCTATTATTCATGCCCTCACCCTAACCCTCTCCCAGAGGGAGAGGGAAATTCCCCTCCCTTGGAGGGGTGGCGCAAACAAATTACTCACAGGGCAAAGTTTTTGCTGCGGCAAAAGCTTTATCGGCAGCGTCAATCGTCTTGTCCAAATCGTCTATGGTATGCGCCAGGGAAACAAAACCTGCTTCAAACTGCGATGGCGCAAGATAAACTCCGTTTTCCAGCATAGTCTTAAAATATGTTTTAAAGCGCGGAAGATTTGCAGTCGCAGCGCCGGGAAAATCCTGGACATCTTCCTTAGTGAAATAGACGCAGGACATGGAACCCACCCGTTTAAAGCAAGTTTCCACCCCGTGCTTTTCGGCAAGAGCCTCAAGCGCCATGGCCAGTTCCGCCGAAAATTTCTCCAACCGCTGATAAACGTTTTGCTCTTTTAGCGCAAGCAACATTTCGCGGCCGGCTGCCATCGCCAGCGGATTGCCGGAAAGCGTGCCCGCCTGGTAAACGGGGCCGCTTGGCGCAAGCTGCTTCATAATTTCTTTGCGTCCGCCGTAAGCGCCTACCGGCAAGCCGCCGCCGATTATTTTGCCAAGCGTAGTGATGTCCGGCTTGATTTGATACAGCTCTTGCGCGCCGCCGTAGGCTACGCGAAAACCGGTCATTACTTCATCAAATATCAGAAGAGCGCCGTACCGGCTGGTTATTTCACGCAAGCCCTCCAAAAAGCCTTTCCTGGGGATGACCAGCCCCATGTTGCCGGCGACAGGCTCCACAATTACGGCGGCGATTTCTTCTCCCATTCTGTCAAAAACTTCCCTGACTGCCTCCAAGTCGTTATATTCGACTGTCAGAGTATCTTGAGCGGTACCGGCGGTAACTCCGGGACTGTCAGGCAAACCGAGCGTAGTTACGCCGGAGCCGGCTTTAATCAACAGACTATCGCTGTGTCCGTGGTAACAGCCGTTAAACTTCAGGATTTTTGGGCGACCGGTAAAGCCGCGTGCTAGGCGCAGGGCGCCCATAACCGCTTCTGTGCCCGAATTAACCATACGCACCATTTCTATAGAAGGAACGGCGGCGCAAACAAGACGCGCCATCTCTGTCTCCAGTTCGGTGGGGGCGCCAAAGCTGGTGCCAAGCTCGGCTGCTTTTTGAATGGCCGCGATAATACGGGGATGGGCGTGGCCAAGAATCATCGGTCCCCAGGAGCCTACGTAATCAATGTATTGGTTGCCGTCCACATCATAAATGGCGGAACCTTTTGCTTTGGCGACAAACACCGGCTCCAGGCCAACCGCCTTAAACGCGCGCACCGGAGAATTTACGCCGCCAGGCAGCACTTCTTTAGCTTCGGCAAAGAGTTTTTTAGAACGTGCAAACATCTGCATCTCTCCTTTTTTTAAGTCTTTTTTTGACTTTCAGCCATAAGAAAACAGATAAGCAAAAAGTACCGCCAGCTGTTTCTTACTCATAAAACTTTCAGTCCTTCCCGCTCAATTTTTGCCCGAAAAACACAGTCTTCTAATTCAATGAGATCAATTTCCCGTCCTATTTTATTTTCCAGATCGGCCGATACGCGCAGGGCGTTGCCGACTAAACCGGAAACTGCGATATCAACATCCGATTCATCCGTAAAAGAGTTAGGGGACAGCAGAGAGCCGCAAATGTATACGCTATCTGCACCGCCTTTGGCAAAATACTGCATCAGTATTTCTTTGACAAGAGACAGGCAATCACAGCGTTTCTCTTCTTGCTCTTGTTTTTTACGGGCAATGGCTTGCCGCCAGACTGATGTGTCGTATTGCATCAGCCCACCCCCTCAGCGTTTCTTGCATACTTAATTTATATTGTACAATTCAAGCAGGTAATTGCAAAGTGTTTTACGTTCTTTTTCGCTAATGCCTTCGCTCCGGTTTCCTACTGAGAAGCGCAGCGGTGACTTTGTATTTGGCGGCCATATTACTTGTGAGGTTAAGAAATTAATGTTAGTATTAAAGCACTTATACTATTGGGAGTGTTTTAAAATGAATTTTTCCGGAATACACGCAATATCCGAAAAATTAAGACCATATTTCAAAGACAAGAAGAATGTCTTGCTCGTCATTCTCTTTGGTTCTTTTGGCACTCCGGACGAAACTCCTTTAAGTGATATCGACATTGCGGTGCTGCTGGAAGACAAAATTGCTTTGATGGATGAATTAAAGCTTTCCGCGGACTTATCGATAATCCTAAAACGTGATGATGTTGATTTAGTACTTTTACGAAACGCTCCGGTAAATATTGCCCATAAAGCTTTGTCAACCGGCAGAACAATTTATAAGGGCGACCATCTTAAGGTTGCCGACTTTGTTGAAGAAACTTTAAACGCTTACAGAGATTACGGTTACCGCTTAAGGAAAATTGACAATGAGTTCGATGAGAGATTACAGGAGGAGTACTATGGTCAGTATCGATAAAATCCGCAACAAGCTTAGAGTAATCACCTTATGCCAGGATAAACTGGAGCAACTTAAAACTTATAGCGAAGAAGAATTCTTAAGTGATTTCCGTCTCACCGATTCTGCCCGCCATAATCTGCAAATTTCTATAGAGGCTATGCTAGACATCTGTAACCACCTTATCGCCAGACATTCGTTAGAAATACCACAAAGCAATGCCGAAACATTTGCTGTACTGTGCAAGCATGGTCTATTAAATCCTGAAATGCAAAACACCTATACTGCAATGGCTCGGTTCAGAAATAGAATTGTGCATATGTATGATGATGTTGATAACCGGGACATCTTCCATATTGTTCAAAAACATCTAAAAGACTATCATCACTTTATTGACGACATCGTCCGGCAGTTGGGATCTAAATAGCAACAAGACCATGAGGTATCAATAAGGCCAGACGGATGTCTGGCCATTTTTGTTTATCCTAAAAGTATTTCATGCTGGTTTTCTTGAACTCCCGTGTGCTGTAAAGCAGTTTGTAATCATTGATGCCGGTGCGCTCTGAGATTTCCGCCGCCGTTTTTTCCAGCTCCTCGGACGCTTTGCCGTGCAGCATCGTAAAGAGGTTGTAAGGCCAATCAGGATAGGTGGGACGCAGATAGACATGGGAGGCGGCGCCGAAAGTAGCCATAATTTTGCCCACTTTCTCGACCAGCTCATCAGGCACAGCCCAGCCCACCATCGCGTTAGCACTGTAACCAGCCTGATGATGGCGCAGAATAGTGCCGAGGCGGCGCATAACACCGGCTGCCAAGTAAGCTTCCAATTTATGCAAAAGCTCTTCCTCACTAATACCCACCTCAGCAGCGATGGCAACAAAAGGCTCGGCCTGCAGCGGTAAGTCACCCTGCAGCCGGGCGATTATTTTCCGATCTAAATCGCTTAGCAGCATGGCTCTTCCTCCGTCAGGTCGAAGTTAACACCGATTTTGAAAAGTTTCAGCGCCGGCAGGTTGCGCAGCTTGAGCACACCATCCAAACACATGATTTCATTCAAAACCTGCTCCAGCTCTGTCTCTGTGCGGCTTACAAGCGTAAACCAAAGATTAAACTCATGCGCCCGCTCATAATTATGGGTCACACCAGGATAAGCACTGACGGCTAAAGCCACCGCTTCTATCTTTTCTGCCGCGACTTTAAGCGCGACAAGCGTAGAAGAGAAGCCAAGTTTATCAGAGGCGAAGATACCGCCGATGCGGCGAATAATGCCTGCTTCTTTCAGAGCCGTCACACGCGTCAGCACTTCCGCCTCTGTTAATCCCACCTCAGCTGCTACGGCGGCATAGGGACGTGAAACAAGCGGAAAGCGAGTTTGAATAATATTAAGAATTGCCCGGTCTGCCGGGTCAAGTTTGTTAAGAGCAGCAGACTTCATTAGTTTTTCCCCTCCGATAAAGGCACCACGGGTCCTCCGCCATCACATCGCCGTCGCTGTAATAATATGCCCGGGCGCGACAGCCGCTGCAGACATCTTTATGTTCACAAATGCCGCACTTGCCGCCGAATTTGTCGCTGCGAAACTGATTAAACATTTCCGCAGTGCGCCAAATTTCAGTAAAAGGCTTTTCCTTGACGTTGCCTACTTTCTTAGGCAAATAGGGGCAAGGATGCACCTCACCGTTCGGCAGGATGCAGCAATAAGCGGTTCCCGCCAAACAGCCGCGGCTAAAACGCATTTCCATTCCCATTTGCCGGGCAATCCGCATAAACTGAGGCGCGCAAGTTGGCTTCAGCTCGATCGGCACTTCCCGTTGTTTCTTTAAGATTCGGTGCAGCAGCTGCTCATACTGCTTTTCACGCAATGCTTCCGCCTCCATATCCAAGGCACGGCCGGTCGGCACCAAGAAGAAAACATGATGAGCCACGGCACCCATTTCCACCGCAAAATCGGTGATCGCTTCAAACTCATGATAGTTTTTATCTACAACGGTGGTATGAATCTGGAAGGGCAATCCCACCTCCCGGCAGTTTTTCATACCGTCTACTGCAGCCTGCCAGGAACCGGATACTTGACGGAATTCATCGTGCGTTGCCGGATCAATACTGTCTAATGAGATACCGATGCACATCGCACCTGCCTCTTTTAGCCGGCAGGCTATTTCCGGGGTAATTGTAGTACCTGTAGTACCAAAGACGGGACGCAAGCCGACAGCTTTTGCATGAGCCGTCAATTCAAAAATATCTTCCCGCAAAAGCGGCTCTCCGCCCGAGAGAATCAGGATTTTAAAGCCCGCCTGGGCGATCTCATCAATCAGCTTTTTTCCTTCGGCGGTGGAAAGCTCATCTTCCCTTTTAGCGCCGGCATCACGGTAACAATGCTTGCATTTGAGATGGCACTCCCAGGTTGTATTCCAGGAAATAATCATCTTAGTTTTCCTCCTTTAGCCAGGCGGCGGCTTCTTTGGCAAAGTATGTGAGAATTATGTCGGCACCGGCGCGCTTCATGGAAAGCAGCATCTCCAGCGCCACCCGTTTTTCATCCAGCCAGCCATTTGCGGCTGCCGCCTTAACCATCGCATATTCGCCGGAAACGTTATAAGCGGCTAAAGGCAGATTAGTCGCCGCTTTAACAGCGCGAATTACATCAAGATAGGAAAGCGCAGGCTTGACCATCAGCATATCGGCACCTTCCGCCAGATCAAGCGCCACTTCTTTTAGCGCTTCGCGACAATTAGCCGGATCCATCTGATAAGAGCGCCGGTCGCCAAACTGCGGCACGGAACCGGCGGCGTCGCGGAAAGGACCGTAGAAGGCAGAAGCATATTTTACGGCGTAAGACATTATCGGAGTCTGGGCAAAACCGTGCTCATCCAAGGCGCTGCGTATCGCCGCTACCCGTCCGTCCATCATGTCGGAAGGAGCGACAATGTCTGCGCCGGCGCGAGCGTGGGAAAGCGCCGTTTGCGCCAACAAACTGAGCGTCAAATCATTTTCAACTTCGCCGGCTTCGATGAGGCCGCAATGTCCGTGGCTTGTATATTCACATAAACAAACGTCTGTGATGACCAACAACTCTGGAAATTGCTGCTTCAGCGCGCTCACTGCCTGCTGCACCGCTTCCGACGGGTCAAAAGCAGAGGAGCCTTTTTCGTCTTTGTAGGCGGGAATGCCAAAGAGAATTACTGCAGGGATCCCCAGCTTTAAACATTCTTCTCCTTCGCGCAGTATATTGTCCACTGAGAGCTGATAAACGCCCGGCATGGAGGCGATCGGGATCTTCACTTGCTTGCCGTTTGTGGCAAAGAGCGGATAAACAAAATCGCGCGGCAAAAGCTCCGTCTCGCGTACAAAGCTGCGAAACGCCGCAGTTTTGCGCAACCTTCTTGCTCTAACGACAGGGAAACTCATCATTAACACCTCTTTCAAACAGAGACGTATGCATTAAAGAAAGCTTTCAGTGCAGCCTGTAGCAGGCTGTTCAGAAGCAAGCAGGGCGCGAAACGAAGTAGGCCGGCACCGCAGGCGTATCGTGTATACGTCGAGGATGGCGGCCGCCCGAGTGACAATGCAATGCGCAGCTTATCAACAGCCTGCTCTACACTATGCTATACCGATTTCGGCGTCAGTCAAATAACACGCCGGGTCAGACTCCCAGAAATCTCCGCTGACTGCTTCGGCGCGGGCACGGAAGTTGCCGTTGCAAACGGCAAGCCACTTGCAAGCGCCACAACGCCCCTTTAGAAGCGGCTTCCGGTCTTTTAGTCCGGCAAGAATCGGGTTAGAGAGGTCAGTCCAGATTTCGCCGAATTTGCGCTCGCGGACGTTGCCGAAAGTATGGTTTTGGGTAAACTGGTCGGCATGGACAAAACCCAAGTTATCCACTTGCCCGATGGCGATACCGGTACGGTTGCCGCCGTTGTTGCGCAGCAATTCCCATACTTTTTCGGCGCGCAGCGGGTCTTCCTTCAACATGCGCAGATAGGTATAGACGCCGTCGGCATGGTTGTCCACAGTAAGGATTTCCTTGTCTAAACCTTTTCTCTCAAAATAGAGGGTTTTATCAATAATTAAATCGATGGCTGAGCGGCTCTCTTCCCTTGTGACGTCCTCTTTGATCATTTCGGAGCCGCGGCCGGAATAAACCAGATGATAAAAACAAACCCGGGGGATCCCTTCTTCTTCAATCAGTTGAAAAATATTTTCCATTTCCGCAAAGTTATGGCGGTTGATAGTAAACCGCAAGCCAACGCGCTGATTGATCTCCAGACAGTTGCGGATACCGGTCAAAGCAGCGTCAAAGGCGCCTTTCTGCTTGCGGAATTCGTCGTTTTTCGAGCCGACGCCATCCAGGCTGATCCCCACATAACCAACGCCCAAATCTTTAATTTTACGTGCGGTAGCTTTGTCAATCAATGTGCCGTTCGTGGAAATGGTCACACGCAGACCACGCTCTGTGGCATATTGGGCAAGGTCAAAAAAGTCGGAACGAATCAGCGGCTCACCGCCGGAGAAGAGAATTACCGGACACTTAAATTCGGCTAAATCATCGATAAACTTTTTGCCTTCTGCCGTGCTAAGTTCATTCTCGTATTTAATGGCATCTGATGCCATATAGCAATGGATGCATTTTAAGTTGCAGGTTCGAGTGGAATTCCAGACCACCACTGGACCGCTGCCGTGGGTGGTGCCATGTACGGCGCCGCGTGAACAATTGCTATAACGCAGCTGATCGCCGTAGTGCGAAGCGCCGCTGAGCAATTTGGTTACACTGATCATCGCAAAACTCCCCTTTTTCTTGGTTAATTTTTCTTGTCTGCCCTCACCCTAACCCTCTCCCAGAGGGAGAGGGGAAAAGATGGAGCACGCCACACAGAATCTATATGATGCCCTGATGGCGAGTATAATTGAACAAGGCCAAAAGAGCTAAGTTGAGTAGAAATCCCTCAGATCCCTCCCAGAAAGGGTTAGGGTACTACTTTTCCCCTCTCCCTCTGGGAGAGGGCTAGGGTGAGGGTCTGACCGACTCTATTCCCCTCATCCTCCCGACAACTCCCCTCTCCTCTCGGAAGGGTTAGGGTACTACTATTCCCCTCTCCCTCTGGGAGAGGGTTAGGGTGAGGG
>JAGXRV010000023.1 GCA_018335695.1 Clostridium sp. | reverse complement strand
TGTTGTTAATCACGCTGTTTGACGGTAGTTTTTGCACCGAAAATGTCGGTTGTAAATAGTGTTGTTCACCGACAGTTGCCTGAAGATAGTAAAAAACAAGCCCTGGTGACAGAACTTGTTTGGTCGAAATAAATCAGGCAACATTGTAATTTTTAGTGGGGTTAAGGTAGAATTTTACTTGCTCAATAATGACATACCAGTCTGTATCCATCTCTACACGACCTTGCAGGATGTACCCCTGTAAGTGAATATTAATGACGCTACCACAATGGATGGAGCGGCAGTAACTATTGTCTGCATCATAGATATCCCAGCGTTGGCTGTAGGGATCATACTTCATTTTTTTACGGGTAGGGCGCAATTTGGTTTCCTCCTTAGTTATCCTTGTACTCCGTTAATATTCGGGCTACATGAATAGCATCGACCAGTTTTTCTTTGCGTACCACAGCATCCAGTAAGCAGGCGGTACACACATTGTTCACTTCACGGGCAATGCCCCGGGTGTGAGCATAGACTGCATCAATCGCTTCTTTGGTGAAGACAGGGTGCAGGGTCCCGGCAACCTGAAACTGATGTTCTACATACTTCCGGGTCTCTTCCAATTCAAATCCACCCAGATGATAGCGAACGTTCATCCGCTGGGTAATTGGCTTAAACACGCGCATCTGTAGCGTCGTCCGTAACTCAGGTTGCCCGACCATGATTAGTGAGATCGGTGAGATTGAATCGATTTGAAAATTCGTCAAAAACCGAATCTCCTGCAGCATGTCTCCCTGCAGTAAATGTGCTTCATCAATGACAACGACAGCAACCTTTTGCTGACTATCATAAAAGTCCCAGACTGCACGTTCAAATTGCCTCTTGGCTTCACTGCGTACATGCTGGGGCACAATCCCAAACTGATGCAACAGTTCCCTGTAAAAATCACGGGGTTTCAGGGAGGAGTCACACAAATACATAAAACGGTGCTTAGTCAGGTCCAACCCGTCACGTAATGCACGGATGGCTGTAGATTTGCCGGCACCAATTTCGCCGGTCACCAAACCAAACAAGCGGTTCTTCGCCATGTAATTGAGTCGGGCCACACACTCCTGAAAAGAAGCCGACGGGTACAACTGGGACGTGGGGATTTCCTTGGTAAACGGTGTACTCTGCCAACCGAAAAACTGCCGAATCATGAGGGAAGCTCCTGTTTCAGCAGGTTAAACAACCCCTTTTGTGCTTTTTCTTTTTGTTCCGTCATGTACTTTTCGTAGGCAAGTTCTACGTAATTCAGACCGGTCGTTGGTATGGGTGTGACCACAGGTGCAGCAGGTTCTTTTTTACGGTCTAGTGACCTTTTTTTGAGTAGTTGAGCATCCTCCAGTCGTTTCCCGTCTTTCCAGACTTGGACAACCGACATGTCATAGGCATCAAAACGCAGCTGTACTTCTTGTCCGGCGAACCCCGATTCCAGCTCGTACACCGTCCCCAGGAGGGAAACACAGTTCGTCTTGTCTACCTTTCGGCTTTCTTCCAAGAGAAAGATCTGAGCCAATTCGTGGGGCTGGATATACCGAATCGGGTGTTCGCACTTTTGGTATCGGTCCAGCGGCCTTTGTTTAAAGGTGTTATGTACCTTCTGGTGGTAGGCAACATCCAGCCAGGCCGTAAAGAAGCGGTTTAAATCGTCTAGTGTCTGAATTTTTCCCTGCTCGATTAAATCGTAGGCTTCTGGCACAAAGCTTATGTCCACAAAACGGAAGAATTTTTCCTGTTTGCCACGCCCCTGGGGTCTTCCCGGTTTGGTATGCCTTAATTCCGTTGTTAGCCGGGCACAAATCCGGGCAAAGTGGTGGGAAGAATAGATCGATCCATTATCGACAAAAATGACAGAAGGCACCCCGTGTTTCAAAAGAGCTTTCTTTAGGCAGTCTTCCAGTCTCGGTACACGCTCTTCAAAGTAAAACTGACCGTGTACGACGAGTCTGGAGTAGTCATCGAGGAAGACGACAAGGTAGGCCAGCTTTTTCTTGCCCGATTGCTCCGGATGGGGTAAGTACAGCGTGTGTTGGACATCGCCCTGCCAACAGGCATTGCGGTGGGATGCTTCAAAGCGGTGGAAAGTGCTTTTCGGTTCGTTCTCCAAGACCTTCCGTGTCATACCGCGGCTGCGAAGCTGCCGTGAGAGTGTACTTTCTTTGAGCTGGCCGGATTCCACAAACTGCGCCAATTCTAAAATGGCCATGATTTGACGCACACTGCGTGTTGGCTGCTCTTGCTTTAAAGCAATGGCTTTTTCCAATACATCGGGAGCAATTTGTTTACACTGCAGTTTATCGGCTCGCACAGATGGGAGCAGCGCTTCCCACCCGCCTTCCCGGTATGCTTTCAGATACCGTTCTAGTGTACGCAAGCTGATCTTCTGTGTGTCGCTATGGGGGATATCATAAGTGTGGCAGGCAACTTCTCGCAGCTTAGCTGCCTGCTCCCCGGGGTTTAACGTCCGTGTTACCAGGGGGGCAATGAGGCCGTAACGAAAATTAGCCACCTCCTGGCGTTGTTTCTCATCCATCTGCATCATCCTTTCGGGTATTTAGTACACAGAACTAATATCTCACAAACCCAAGAGGGCGGGCAGAAGGCAAAGTTTGTTGGATTTTCCCCAAGTCCAGCAAAAAATGGACTTTGCAGGTTCAAAATCGGAGTAAATCCATTCTTCCCGGTCTGTGACGGTGTTCGATCCGGTCCGGAATGTACAGCCAGTCGGTTGAATGGAAGCACAAAAAGCCCCAACGGGGGCTGGAAGTCCTTTGTATGATGCTTTAATGAATTAAACCCACATCCCCTGAGGGAGGCGGACATTGAGGGCACCGAAATAACCCTGCAGAGGTGGCATCTCTCTGTTAAACAATCTTGCTAGCAGTGCGTACAGCCACGTTGCTGTATCGAGGATTGTCGGATTTACACCCTTGAAATGGAGGCGCAGTAAATCTTCTTTGACCCCGGATTGGATCAGTTCGCTGGCAATCCATTGCGTCACCCCACCAATGTTCTGAAGATGACGCTTCCACCAACGTTTAACTGTGTCTGGACTGACACCGCCGACAACAGTAGAGGTAACGCTATTAGCGACTTTTGTTACACTTTTGCCGCGTGTCCGACGCTTCATCGCTGCTTCCCGGACTTGTGTCGCAAAGTGGGCCCAGGGCACCAGAAAGTCGGGCAAAACTGTAAGTGTTTCTCCGCAGATCGGGCAATACCACCGATAGATGGGGATGTTAACCCGATAGTGTTTAAAAACGGGTGTACGAAGATAAAACCCATGTTTATGAAGGGTCTGATCGTTACACGTTTGGTTTTCACAGGTAAAACGCAAATTAGGGCGGTGCTTTCCATGCCGTTTTAGATAGGCTCTACAGGAACCGAGATGTAGAATTTTCTTTTGAGACAAAGGTTACACGTACCCCCTTTCAGTTTTCTTCCAGGTATGTTGCGGCATAAAGAACAGATTCAAGGGCGTTTTTCACAAAGGGAA
>JAGXRV010000022.1 GCA_018335695.1 Clostridium sp. | reverse complement strand
GATGAATGGCGTATTTGTCTTTTGGTTGGTCGCCGGCAAAATAAACTGGCATGGTAGAGCGGTTAAACGATAGGCCAACCCGACGGTTCACGCGGGATGTACCAAAAAAGTGGGCACTGTTTTCGTATTTGTCGAGGAGTGTATTAAGGAAAAAGGAACGGTAGTCCATCTTAGGCCCCCATTTCCAGGATTTCCTGCGGATCGAAGGCTTTGATCACAGTTTCCCGCTTAACACGGATGACACAAAGGTTGCGATCCATCAGCGGGGCGATGTCGCCGATTTTTTCTGTGGGTGCGGAGAGGATCACTTGCAGACCCAAATCACGGATTAGGCGTACGCTCTCCTGAATGCGCTGGTGATCCATTTTACTGTAAGCTTCATCAAAGACAATCAGTCGCAGAGTGTTTTCATCACCATGGCGGACACGGTAAAGCTGCAAAAAAGATGCGAGGACGGCGATGTAAAACGGCGTTTGCGTTTCCCCACCGGATTTTTTGCTGAGGACGCGGGATAGGCGGGACTCCCGTCCTTCATCGTCAATATTCAACATGTCGAAATCGAGGTAAGTGCGATAGTCTGTGAACCGTTCCAGGTTTTCGGAAAGGCGCTGCCGTTGATCAGCGGTCAGCGCTCCTTCGCCCACGTCAACAATCTGGCGAAACAGTTCATCCACAGTATCGCCGTGCTTCTCAAGAAATGAAGCAGAGAACAGGTTAAAGCCTTCAATTAACATGTCGTCGTTTATCATGTCGTAGAAGCGCCGGTAGGTTGGGTTTGGCGTCACGGTGAAACGGTAACGGTCACGACCGAAGAAGTTGTCTTTGATGGCGCGGTTTATGTCGCTGATCTGTTCCTCCGCCTTTTCAATATTGGCACGCAGCTTGCTGATAAAGTCTTCACGAAATTGTTCCTGAGCACGCTCTTTGGCGTTTTTAATTTTCTCCCGGTAATCCAGGAGCAATGTGTCACGTAATCGTTCCAGTTCGCTGTCGTAAGCAGTATTATCAGGCGCTGTAGGGCTGAAGGAACCTTTGAAGTCCCGGTTGTAATATGTACGCAAATCTACAAGCGTATCCCAACGATCCTTCTTCTTTGTCTCGGTACCTTTGACCACTGATGTAAAAGCTGTAATGATATTGGCAGCAGCGCCTCTTGATTTTAATTCCACCTGATAACGGGGTTCGCCGATTTGCTCACGCCAACTGCTGTCATAAAGTGTGGACAGATTTTCAAAACGCCGTAACCGTTCAGCTTCTATCAATGGCAAGGATTCCTCTTTGCCTTTTTTCAAAGAAGTCGTTTCGCCTCTTTTTTCACGCTGATTACTTAAGATTCCTTTTGCCTGAGCGATCTTCTTGTCATATTGGTTAATTTCTTCTGTGAGGCGAGTCAAATAAGAGAGGTCGAGTTTCCCTAATTGATCTATTGCTTCACGCCACTCGGCTTCCAAAAGCGGCAAGGTTTCCGCTTCTTTTTTGAGTGTGAGAATTATATCGATGTCGTTTTGAGAAAGGGCTGGTGTACGGCTCATGCGCGAAAGCTCATTGACAAGAGGAGCAAGATACGCCAAGCGCTCAATTATGGTACGCCTTTGTTCTTCTTTTTGCTGAATCTGGCGAGCCAATGCTTTGCGTCCGATATAGGGGGCTTCGTAGCGCTTAGGGTTCAGCAGACGAACTACGTAGTTATGATAAAGCATACCGTCGGGAGTGATGGCAGTATAATGGCGGCGCAGATCTTCAACTGTTTCGCTTTTCATGACACGACCCAAAAGATAGTCTGCGTAAGCGCGAGCCAGCGGATTTTCAGTTTCCACTTCTTCAGCGAGGCTGCCGGGAAGGGCGGTAGGATTAAGCGCCAGGAT
This sequence comes from Clostridium sp., assembly GCA_018335695.1. Classification (GTDB taxonomy): domain Bacteria; phylum Bacillota; class Dethiobacteria; order Dethiobacterales; family Dethiobacteraceae; genus GPS1B09. Next base: position 4,264 of record JAGXRV010000022.1, on the reverse strand, counting down.
TTTTTCCATATCTACCAAGCCCAGGTCATAAAAGCGTCGTTCAAATTTGAGCCGGTCGTATGTCTTTAGTGAAGCTGTAAACATCTGCGGTTCCACCAAGAGATAAAACTTTTGTGTATGGAGATAGCCTTCAATAGCTCTCTGCCATTTATCATTTTTAATTTCCAGCAGCTCGGCAAAAATCTGCGGGTTGGCGCCGGGATTTTCCCGCTCAATGCTGCCTTTAAGCTCTAACAAGTTTGATTCGTAAGGCTTAATACCGCGCTTAAGCCCCTCGATTTCCTTACTTAACCGTTCTTCTTCCGTTTTCGCCTGCTTATGTTCGATTTCCAGGGTATAGGCGGTTTTTTGCAAACCAGCCAGATAGTCGTCCATGCGCACTTTAACCAAACTGAGATATTCATGGCTTAGTCGGCTGTAGTTGCCGATGCCTTCGTTAAATACGCTTAGTGTTTCCGCAGATATGATGTTTGGCAGCTGCAATTCGGGGTGAGTGGCGCAGTAACGGGTGACCTCTTGCCAGCAGCGATAGTGACTGTTTAGTAAAGAAGTTAAGCGCTCGGCACTGTTCTTTGCTTTTGTGATCTCCCGCTCCAGGAAGCGTTTTTTCTCTGTCAGCGATTGTTCTTTTTGATAAATGTCGGAGCGCGCCCGTTCCTCTAAAAGGCGGTCGCGTTTTCCTTCCAAAGATGCCAATTGATCTTCCGTTTCTGCGATCTCTGCTGTGAGATTCAGGATGTGTTTTGTAAGTTGCTCAATTTCCCGACGGTGTTCTGTCAAGTCGTCTTCGCTTTTGCCAACGCCGGCACGGTCAAGCAGGAACTGCTGGATGTACAGTCGGTCAGCTTCCTCACGATAAGCTTGGTGCTGCGTGCTGATACCTGCCAGTGCCTCCACCCGTTTTTCTACCCAGTCAAGCTCTTCTTCCAGTTGTTTATACTGACGGATATTTTCCTGCATATGAGAAATGTCCACTTCATTTTCCGTATCGCAGACAAACTCGGTGAGGAACTGTTTGATATTCATAATCGGGGAAAAAGGGACGGCTTTGCGAAAAAGTCGGAAAAAGCGGTTGTTTAGTCCTCCTAAAACGCCAACCAAGAGGTCGCGATATTCCGCATTGCTATCTAACACCTGGTAGCGTTTCGCCTCATAATGATTGCCAAGATAGGCGCGCAGGGTGCGGATATTCATCGGGATGTTGTCTAAATTAAAATGGTGCGACGGCAGGTGGTCTTTAAGATAAAAAAAGCGATACTTGAATTCACCGTCTTTATAGGTGTCAAAAACTATCCCCAGGCAAAAACGGCTGCCGGAGATGGTGTCACTGTATTCCAGGACTATATAGCTGGTAAAGTCTTTATCACTGCGGAGGTAAACTGTGTTAGTGTTTTCATCTTCAGCCACTTCGCCGCGGAGATACCCTTTCAGTGTCCGTGTCGAACGCTCACTGGCCGCCTTATTGAAAAAATGGCCCTGAGTGTCACCAAGCATCATCAGCTGGATGGCGTCAATAATGGTTGATTTGCCCGCGCCGTTTTTGCCGGTCAGAAAGTTCACATCCTTAAATTCAAGCAACTGATGGCGAATGTAGTGCCAGTTAATCAATAGCATCTTCTCCAGCCGCTTCATCTTCCCTCCCCTCCTCTCCGATAGATGTTTGCCTTAAAGTTTCATAAAGTTCCCCGATTTTCTCGTTGGAGACCAGAAGCGTCACGGACGGGTAGATGATTAAGCGTGTCTGGGGAGTTGTCCAGCTTCCGTCCAGTTTATCGATGATGCTATGGTTTTTCAGGATACCTAAGTTTTCACGCAGCATTTTATCCGACGGCTTTTTGTCAAGCAGACCGAGGTGAAACATTTTCTCAAGCACTTCACCCACAGTTGTAAACGCTTCACGGCGGAGTGCCAGCTTTTCCAGTTGTTCTTCGTAGATCAACCTAAGCGTAAAGAGGATATAGGTGGCGGCTTTATCAAGGCGGCGGTGGTTATAGCCAAAGCGGTTGTAGAGAGCAGCCACGCCGCGGTGCCCGTCCAGCTGAATTCCCCAACCGGCCACCCTGAAATAGTCGGAAAAAAGCGTCTGGTAACGTTCCAGGAAGCGAAAGTCCTTGTTAATCACAATTCCGTGACTTTTAACATCAACTTCGTCGCGCACAATAAAGGTCTTTTGAAAAAGCAAATTGACAACACGGGCAAATTGCTCCCTGTCTTTATCGCTCATTTTTTCCCATTCCTGTTCCCACATGGCCTTTCCCCTCCTCTCTTGAGATGACTAGTTCCGGTAGACGGTAGCCGTTCACAAACAGATAGCCTTCCCTAAACTCTAGACGGTAAGGCAAGCCATTTTCATCGCTTTTCACTGCGGCGAGCAGTAGTTTAACAAACTCCTCCGCAGAAGCAAGTTCCAATTCGGCCGCTGCCATGCTCCGTCTCTCTCCTAATTGCTTCAGGATAAAATCAATGACTTTGCGGTGCGAATAAACCTGTGCCAATCGTTCTCTAAAGCCCGCCAGTTCTTCGGCGACATCTTCAGCGGAAGCAGCCGCCTCCATCACCTCTTCCGGCGCATGTTCCCGCCGTTTAGGCTCATTATATAAAGATAATTCATCCAAGTAGCCGGCACTGTATAAAGGCAGGTCGGCTAAGGCACGAGGCAGCGCCCGTTCATCCTTTAATGGCGGCATTGCTTTTAATACTTCCACCAGTTTGCCTTTGATATCGCGGTCGGCGTTTAAATAGTATTGCATCCGCTCCACTGAAGCCCGGGTATAACCGGCATTTTTTCGGTCAATTTGCGCCAGTATACTGCCCAATCTGTCATAGGTGTCCATAATTTCGCCGATCATGCTGATCGCCTGTGAGCGCGCTTCGTCTTTATCGGCAAACTCACCCCGGCGCAGTGCGGCGGCAGCAATAATGTTAAGCGTATCCGCGTCACGAAGCCAAGAACGCAGGATAGAGGTAATGCGCTGTTTGAAACGGGGCACACTGTCAAATGTCTTGAGCGGATGATAAACACGGTCAGATACCAGCACACGAAAGCGGTCAAAATGTTCAGCAAGCAGCTCCTTTACATCTTCCTGCTCCTGCAGGCGCTGGTGGTAAATGCGAATGTTATCAAGCAGCTCACGCAGGCTTTTCCAGAGTTCTTCCGTGGCACGGTGCGCCTGTTTTAAAGCGTCATACATATGCTCGTCTCTGTCTTGTTCGGCCGTGCGCAAATTTGAATAAGTGGAATAGACAAAACCGTTATATTCCACAGGTTTTCCATGAAGGATATCGTAAAACAGGTGCAGCAGCTTACTGGCGTAACCCGGGACAACATAACTTTCTTCAAAAGAAGCCAGATCCGGCTCCAGTTGGAGCCAGCCCGTATCGACAAATCTGCGCAACAGAAAATGTGCTCTCCCCGAAAGATTTACATCTTCATCCGGCACATAAAGATCATCGTCTTCTCCTTTTAAATCAAGCATTCTTGTCTCCAGTCCGGCAACCAGTCTGGAGACTAAGTCTTGCTTTTTTAGGAGAGTTTCACTGCGATACTGGCGGTGAAGGATCAAGAGCGCTTCTATATAAATATCCCTGTTTGGTGACGCAAACAGAGAAAAGAAATTTTGGGGGAATATCTCAAAAAAGCGCACTATGACAGACCTTCCTTCGCCACACATTAAAGTATTTATCTCTTCGACTTAAAAGGGAGATTTCCTTTAGTATGCGGCTAGATATTGCCACTCCGGAATTTTTCAGCTTCCCATGCAGTCATGTGCGCTCCCGAAAAATTTCCCCCCTCACCCTAACCCTCTCCCCCCAAAAGGTGGAGAGGGAATCAGGATAGGTAGAATCGGTACCCGGCTTGAGCGCTCTCCACCCAAAAGGTGGAGAGGGAATGTTAGCACTGCACCATAGGCTTCTCCAATCAAAGGGTGGAGGAGAATTTTAGGGTATAACGCAGGAAAAGCAAAGCGCACCAATCATAATGAAAGGTGCGCTGCTCTAAAATATAAAATTTAGTCTGGCGGAGACCTATTCTCCCAGGGACCAACGTCCCAAGTACCATCGGCGCAGGAGGGCTTAACGGCCGTGTTCGGAATGGGAACGGGTGTGACCCCTCCGCCATTTCCGCCAGAAAGTTCTCTCAAAACTGCACAGCGATCTGCAAAAAGTATCATTTCGTAAGGTCAAGCCCTCGACCTATTAGTACCGGTAAGCTTTGACATTACTGTCTTTACACACCCGGCCTATCAACCAGATCTTCTCTCTG
>JAGXRV010000021.1 GCA_018335695.1 Clostridium sp. | reverse complement strand
TCCCCGACACCGCTTAGTGTAAAAAGATACAAGGCTATTCCGGAAGAGGGGATGAACCGTTTCGACCTGCAACGAATAGCCCCCGAACTGACCCCCGACTGTTGGATCAGAAAGAAAACAGGCGGAACAGATTTATTCGGCAGATTGTGGTGGGACCGCCCCGCCTTTACCATTCGTACGGAATTCTTTAAGCCGGAAAAAGGCCGCTACCTACATCCTGAGCAGCACAGGCCGATTACCCACCGGGAAGCGGCACGCTTGCAGAGCTTCCCCGATGCGTTTATTTTTACCGGCACGAAAATCGAAATCGCCAAGCAAATCGGTAACGCTGTACCGCCCCTTTTGGCCGCCCGCATTGCCGATATTGTGTATGTACTCCTAACACAGGAAGAAGAATGTGCATGGATGTCTTCGATTAAAACAAACGAAGCCGGGTAATGGCTCGGATTAGTGGTAACCCCGATTTACCCGGCAAGCCCGACATCGTGCTAAAAGGTGCATTTCTAGAAATGGAAAGGGAGAACCGACCATTGAAAGCCGAGCCGGAGCAAATTATACAAGAACTCCATAGGCTGTTAAATAATTTTGAGCTGGAGCTGCAAAAGGAAGAGCTCCGGCCAAAAGTTCTTTCCCTTGTCCCGGTACTTCACACTTTAAGAGCACTTGGTATTTCTCTTGCACCGGAAGGTAGTACGGTAAGCGCACGGCAAAGAATACTCCAATATTTCCTCAAGTATCCTCTTACCATAATTAACGGCGATGAACTGTCTGTAATTTCCGGTATTCAGGAATATGCAAGAAGAGTGCGTGAGTTACGGGTCGAATATGGATGGGCAATTATCAGTGGTACAGCAGCAAAGGAAATGTACCAGGAAGAGGATTTCCCTCTCGAGAACATACAAAATATTAAGCCCGACGATTATATACTCCTATCGTCGGAGCAAGACAAGCAAGCAGCTTTCCGCTGGAACCTGGCCAAGAATATACGTAACAGTAATGAGTCGGTTCGAAACAAAATTCTAGAGTACCTTAAACAAAACGTAGGTGAACCGGTAACCGGCGAAGAACTCCGCTACGTTGCAAAAGATAAAACCGAATGGGCAAGAAGAGTAAGAGAATTAAGAACGGAATACGGCTGGCCCATCGTTACCAAAACCACAGGCAAACCGGATCTACCCGTAGGTACATACCTCCTGGAATCAACCCGCCAAAGCCCTGAACACGATAGAATAATACCCGACCCGGTACGTGGTCGCGTATTACGTAGAGACAATTATACATGTGTAAGATGTCAGTGGAATAAAAGCCTATGGGATAGGTCCGACCCCAGGCATCTCGAACTCCACCATGTTAAAGAGCACGCAAAAGGTGGAAAAAATACCGAGGACAATTTGGTAACCCTTTGCACTGTATGCCATGATGATGATGACGTGCACAGAAAAAGCTAAAGCAAGTCATTGAGTCGGAACAAGTGTTCTAATATAATAGAGGTATAGATATGAAAGAGGCAAATAAAAAAGCTGCGAAATATTAAGCCCGAACATGTTGAAGCGATTATTGAAGGATATAAAACGTATGAGTTAAGACGCAGAAAGCCGAGTTTAAATCGTGGGGATAAGCTGATCATTTATCAAACGAGCCCCGGCAAAAAAGTAGTGGCAGTGGCAGAAGTAGATAGAATCATGGGTGCTGCAATCGATACCTTGTGGGAAAAAGTAAAAGGACAATGTGCAGTAGGATATAATGATTTTGTAAACTATTTTAGCGGTTGTGAAACCGGCTACGCATTAAAGTTGAAAAATATAGTAACTTACCAGAATGCCTTTACGCTCGAGGCTCTGAGAGAGTATATGCCTCAATACAACCCTCCGCAATTTTTCCATTTCCTAAATGAAAGTCATCCTCTATATTCATTACTAACAGATTATCTGCAATAAAGGACAATTTTTTGTCCTTTTTTTGTTTTCCTGTCAATAACTATTTGCAGGGAAAAGAGGAAATATGTAGAAAGAGAACCTCTGTAAATTATTGGATGATGAAAAATGAGAAGATTATTGGATACAAACATTTTGATACCGTTAGAGGATTTTTCTCCTTTAAATAACGAGATGGCTAACGTAAACCAGTTAGCCACTACTTACCGTTGCACTCTATTGTGTCACCCAAGTTCTATTTTAGATATAAGAAGAGATAAGAATATTTCTCGTAGAAATATTTGACCTATACCCGGTTTGCCGGACACACAGTGGTTAGGCTATAATAACCCTGTGGAGGAGATAAAAAATGTCAAAAACAACAAACCGGTACAGCGATGAGTTTAAAGCGGATGCAATCAGAATGGTTCTTGAGGGAAATCGGTCTATTTACAGCGTTATAACAGTTTTTTAACCCCCAAACATTAAGCAACTGGATTAAAGAACATAAACAGCAGCAAGACCCCGACCATGTAAGGATTCAGGATCTTGAGAGACAGCTTAAAGCAGAAAAGCGCAGGACTGCCGAACTCAAGGAGGCCGTTCTAATATTAAAAAAGGCTACAGCACTCTTCTTGGAAACCAACCGGAAATAGTTTATCAGCATATACGTGCTACTCAGGACAAGCGTGGCACAGGTTATAACAGCTCCAAATTTTCGGTGGAGAAGATGTGCAAACATTTAGAGGTATCTGTGTACATTATACCCTCAAAGGATTACTTTTTGAATCAACGAGGAGCAAAGGTTTATTTTGACATCAATAAGCAACCTTTGCTCGAAATAACAAAAGACCGAATTGTCTGCGATGCTTTGGCAGTCGGTTGTAGTCAAGAGATGATTCCATTAATTACAATAGCGGAAGCAGGTAATGTAAAATGCTACCGACTTCCAATCGAGTTATCAGAATGGGCAATGACTTTAGTTGGTTTCGCCGATATGGGAGAGAACTTATTTCCGTCTAAAGTTGTGTTTACTAAGACAAAAGAAGGATTATACGCTGATATTTTATAACGAATGAGAGTCAGCTTTACATCTGTTAAATGAAAAGCAGCAACTAAACTTAATTATCGCTAAAGGAGTTTCGCACTTTTCATTATGTTTATAACCATCTATTACTGTTGATGTCTATCTTTGCCGTAGCGGCGACCCTGAAAGCAAGGGGAAAAGTGAAGCTACGGTTAATTATTTTAAAAGGGATACTCCCGTGGGTCTGGATGCTTGCGGGAAAATTTGCGGCATCATTGTCTCGTAAACGTGTAAATACCCTTTACCTCTCTATTAAAGAAACTTCCTTTAGAAGGTGCGTAAAGTATTGACTCGAATATGTCGCGGGGTACATTATGAAAAATATAGTAACTGCCTGAAGTAAATTGAATGTGGAGATCACTAGTCCCATCATCATATCCGATTGCTTCAATATTTGAAGAGTCAACAAAAATCAAATCAACCATCACCGTTCTCCCCTCTAACATCTGTTTGTTGCCGCCAGTTGTTTAACGCTGATTCATAGTACAAACCATCCGGGCGGGATTGACGCCAAGCCTGCGGCACATCGGGATCGTCGCCACGAAGGCGACTACGAGCTTTAAAGAACTGAATTCGTGAAGGAATTGGCATTGCTTCTCCTAATACTATACCTTCCCCGGTTCTTAATGCGGGTAGCATTCCGGATAATGCTCCCAAATCATCAGGCATAGCTGCTTCTACTTTAGAACGATCCGCTGAATTAGCGAGTCGTAACGCAATCATTGTACCACATTGGCTTAAGACGGTGCTCTCAATCTCGACTGGGCGTTGAGTCACCACGCATAACCCTACTCCGTACTTACGGCCTTCTTTTGCAATTCTGGATATCGTCCTGTGTGCGGCAGATTCATGTCCTTCCTGAAGGAAAATATGTGCTTCTTCCAATATAAGCAAAAGCGGCTGATTCCGTCCACTAATCGGCAAATCGTATGCCCAGAACAACATATCATAAACAATCCTGACTAAAGTACCTACTACAATTGATAGCACTTCTGGTGGCAGACCAGATACGTCCAGCACAGTCACTGGTTTATCGTGCCCCACCCAAGACTGCACGAGAATGTCTAAGTCTCCATTAATCTTACCATCCAAATCGGGTGAAAAACCATCACCAGGTTGGAAGAGAAATGCAAACCTGGAGTCCTGAAGCCGACTTTTTAATAGTTCTAACTGTTTTGCGATGTTTCTCGGGCGAGGATGGGCAAATGGTGCACTATTACCTGGATTAGGAGCTGGGTACAGGTTAGATATAAGATTTTGCGCACTGCCATTTCTTACTTTTTCGCTAGGATTTGTACGAGCGTTGTCACTAAATGTTTGCCGCTCAAAATCATCTAAATCAAACCATAATTTTCTTAGACTAAAAGGGATCGGAGAATCAGATGTTATTACTGTTTCAGGGGGCTGCTTTGCAAGATGCTTAGCAGCCGCTTTTTTGCGTTCAGTGACTTCGTCTCTAATGGCAGTCTCAGCACCGGGCTGCATAGGTCCTAAAGCTACAGTCTGAAGCTCATCATATGGCAACGCCCAATAGGGAACGTATAATTGTTTTTCCTCTTTTCTTGGGTCAGGATTAATCTTAAAAACACTGCCATATTGCCCTACAGCAGATGCATACTCACCATGCGGATCGATAATTAATACCCGTGCTGCAGGATATCCTTGCGTTGCAATTGCTTCAACCAAAACTGCCATAAAGTTTGATTTGCCCGAGCCGGTAGACCCCACTACAGCTGAATGGCGCGTAATTAACCGACCCAAGTCTAGGTTACCGGAAATACCAGAAGTTGCGGCAATATGGCCTACGTTAATAGACCGTTCTTCTATAGTAGATGCATAAATAACACGCATATCTTCAGGCGTGACCAGATGAACTTCATCCCCAATAGTTGGGTACTGACTAACCCCCCTTTCAAACACACCACCAATAGACTCACCAAAGAGCGTTGCAGAAAGCCACCGTTGACCGGGCTTTGTGTTTTCATTATTAATCGGTGCAGCTGCCGCCCCGACAAGTGTACAAATAGCATAGAGGTGAGTATAACCCAGAGGAATCCTTAGAAAAGCTCCAATTTGCCCAACCCTGTAGGAGCGTCCATCAATCATCATGAAGGTCGGCACTTCATAAAGGCGGATTGTAACTACGGCCCCCTTTACTGAATCCACACAACCAATTAAGGTCGGGCTGCCTTGCATCAATGAATATTCCCCCCCATTGCATGAAGAAAGCGACAAAACCATCAAAAACCGGGATCCTTGACGCTTCAAAAGATCGTTCTAACAAAACATCATAATTTGTAGTAAAGATCTCAAGAGGGATGGTACGATTAGCTTTCTTAACCCAATCAGCAAAAAGATCATGTGGTATTTTTTCCGGGATTTTATCTTCATCTGGACATACAGTTTTAGCTATGGTTTTGCAGATATTTTCCTCTACTTCGGCAAGTTGTTTTCGGCTAAGGCCAACCAACATTTCTTCTTCACTAATTGCATCAATCTTCATTCTAACCTTAGAAAGTATGTTTTCTACATTTGAAGAACGGCTTTCCTTTTCACATTGTTGAGATAACTTATCCCAAGCTTCAGCTTGAGGCTTTCCCATAGATTTTACAGCAGCAGCACATTCTTCAGTCAAACCATTAATTCCTGGAATAAGCGGTACATGTTTCGGCTTTTCACTTGAGGGCGAGCTTTCTATAGGTGCAATATTAACCGCACCAGAGGCTCCAGCTCCCAAAAGAAAAATAAGTCGCCTGTCAGGTGCAGCCAAGTGGCTACGTAAGTCTTCGATTACCTGTCTAGGATTATGTGTACTCACATTAACTTTCTCCTTCCCAATAATCGAATTAAGCTATTAATTTGCGACATGAATGTTCAATCATTAACAGAGTTCGTCAAAGAGGAAAGTTTTTCCTGCTTTAATATTATTAGCCTTGTTTACTTTTATACACAACTCAGAATTCCTTTCGCTAAGCAGCTTCTAATAATACATACTTAGCATAATGTGATCTTTCCGCATAATGAAAAGTGTATTAATTAATCGTTTTATTCTTAGAAGATAAGCCGGTAGAATTTCACTATGTTTAAATTGGATGTCTTTGGGAAGTTTAAAGGAAAATGTATATTTGTGGCGAAAAAAGTTAAGAAGAAAATGCAATAAGATAGTGTAAGGGGCTATGAGCAATGAAATCCATCGCCTATATTGATCTGGAAGTGCATCCGAAGAATAGCGCGATCTTGGATATGGGCGGCATTAATGGTGCCGGGGCTGTTTTTCATTCTAAGTCCATAGCTGCCTTTGCAAATTTTCTTAGAGGCGCTGACTATTTATGCGGCCATAATATCATTAAACATGATTTGAAATACATGCGACCGATTTTGGAGAACTTTAGGATAGCAACTGAGAAGGTCATAGATACTCTGTATTTATCGGCCTTGCTGTTTCCCAAGAAGCCTTACCATGCGCTTGTTAAAGATGAAAAGCTGCAAACGGATGAACTGAATAATCCTTTAAATGACTCAATTAAAGTCAAAGAGTTATTCGCTGATGAAGTGATGGCGTTTAATCATTTGGAAGGCTCAATGAAGCAGATTTTTTATGCGCTGTTGCAGGACCAAAAGGAATTTCGGTCCTTTTTTCAATACCTGGGGTACGAAGCAAGAGTAGAGCCGGTGTCACTGATTAAAAAACACTTTGCTTCAGAGATCTGTGAACGAGCAGATATGAGAACATTGATTGATGAGTATCCTGTTGAATTGGCTTATGCTCTGGCCGTCATCAATGTAAAGGATCGCTTATCTGTTACACCACCGTGGATATTAAAGGCTTTTCGATAGTAAAGAAAAGGAAAATGCTATACGGATCATTAAAAGACTCATTTCCAGCAGGAGCCATAGTATAGAGCTGGATGAAGATGCAGAGTCACGGGTGGATTATATATCTGACCAGCTTGCAATTGAAAAGGAAGACGTCATTAATGCTCTGAATCTAATGCGTGAGGAAGGGATT
>JAGXRV010000020.1 GCA_018335695.1 Clostridium sp. | reverse complement strand
CGAACTGTCTTCGATCACGGATGTCGAAAGCGGCTACCGTTTTCTTGTTTGCGGAAACTACTTGGCCTTTTACCGTGTCACCGGGGCGGATGTTAGCATAGACAGCATCTTATACGGCAGACGAGATTATTTGCGTATTCTGTTAGGCGAACTGTCTTGAATTCGTTATGCTTCTTCGCGTTTCAATGGCGTTGCCCGGCAGAAGGTAGCTGGCAAACAGAAGAACCAAAAAGAGATTCGTGGCCACGCCGGGTTGCCCCGTCCGAAACAGCAGGGTAAAGTTAACAAACAATTTACCAATAATTAACACAGAAAGCCTTGACGTTTCGGGGGCATGATAAAATTGGAACAATCTGGCAGTATTTTCCAGATACGGGGGCGGAAAGGCTGGTGGGAGCGGATTGCCTGTGGCGACGGTTGCCGGAAAATTGAAAGGGAGTTGAGTGAGTTTGAAGAAAGTGTTACGGAAACTCTCAATGGTATTAACGTTGGTCATGGTGCTGTTGGCCTTTGTTGTTCCTGCGGCCGCCGGGCAGGAAAACGGCGCGGGCCGGAGAAATGTTGCAGAGCCGGAGACTCAGTACCTTGATGCGGAAGTTCGGGTGATTGACGGCCAGCCGGTGTTAATTTTTGAAAAAGATAAAGGGAATGTTACCCACGAATTTCCTTGGCCGGAAACAGCAATCGTTGATGGCAAAGAAGTGGCACTGCAAAGGCAAGGCGATTATTTTTTGCTGCCAACGGCTGATGGTGTGGAAGAAGTGTCCATAGAAGACTTTGATGTAGCGATGGTTGCTGGGCAAATTGTGCTGATGGCAAGTGTGAACCCTTGGTGGACAATACCTGTCGCTGTTGCCACTGCTGCATTAAAAGCTGCGGGCGTGGCGATTACTACGGCAACCTTAAAGGCAGCAACCATATTGATTGCAGCAGGCAAGAAGGTAACTGTCAGAACTGTTCATGTGGTAGTAAGCAGTTGGCCGATAATAGAAGCCGCACTCAGGAGGGCGGGAAGGGCGGTAGGCTGGTGGGCCGTTGGAGGTGCAAGCTTTTCTTGGGTGCAAGGTAACTGCATATTGTGTGGTCAACGAACTCCTGACGGTCATTTTGGTGATGTGTTTAGTAGCGGGTGCGCTCAAAGGTTTGGTCAGTTCTTTGGGCTTCGCCCTTAAAGATGAGTTTAGTCCACAGGCCGCTGTTACTAAAAGCGGCCTGTGGACCATACACAACAACGAGGGCAACACAGACTACTACTATCAATCATGAAGAGGATGATTAGTGTGGAAGTAATACAGGCAACTATTCTTCTGCTGGTGTTCCTTGTTTTTGGCGCTCTCCTAATCGTTATTCCAGGACACCTCGGAAGAGAGGCCGGACTATGGGTTGTGAAAAAACATCGCTTATCATGGGAGCAAATTGGTGTTAACCCGTTGCCCTGGTGGGGAACAATAGTTATCATTTGGTTAGTTGAGATAATAATTACGTTATCTATTGCTTTAGGAGCACCTATGCTACCGGAAAGGCCGTTTTTCCCGTTCTATATTTACAGAGTGTTGCTGGGGCAACAACTAGTAGAACATGTTTTTGTCATGGTTTATAGCATATTGATGATTACAGCATTTTTTATTGCCAGCTATGTTAGAATACTCCTACGAGGCCGTTCGAGGCCAAAAGAAAACCCTGACCAAAGAACAAACTAACAGCACCTTCATCGGCAACTCCCACATGGCAGCTATGTCATGTGGGAAGATTGGCGTACATTTCCAAGTGCATACCTGATTTGCTGCAGTGTACGGACGGATTGATGGCTATAGCAAATTTGCCTTGCGCAATACCGGGGCTTTTTGCATAAGAAGGTAAAGGTAACAAACAATTAACCAATAAATAACGAAAAAGGGGTTGATATGTCGGGGGGCATGATAAAATTGGAACAATCTGGCAACGTCTTCTAGATACGGGGGCGGAAAGGCTGGTGGTAGCGGATTGCCTGTGGCAACGGTTGCCGGAAAAAATTAAGAGGTGTTGGATGGACGATGAAGAAAATATTAGGGATACTATCAGGGGTCATGCTGGTCTTCTCCCTCTCTATATCTCTGTCTCTGAGTGCTTCGCTTTGGAGGGGGCAGGGACGGGAGCAGTTCCAGCTGACGTAGGACTGCTTATGGGTCCCGTGCAGTTTCAAATCGGGCATGCCTGTGTTTTTGGCGGATTACCTAGGCCGTGGCTTCGCAGAGAAGCCAGGCATTGGGACTCCAGAGGAACCCTGCACACGAGAACGTTCTGGCATCAACAAGGTTATGAGTGGGCTGATTTTGGTTGGCAACCTGTTGGTTCGTCACGAGGTGATGCATAGTATATACTGTGGGGTGACATTATCACAGCACACTTACAGGATGACATTATCACAGACCGTTAAGAAGCTGCGATGTTAGTGCTTGCAAGCTGCCTTTGCTTCCTGTATGATGAGGGAAAACGGCAGGAGGTAAAAGGATGTCAATTTTAGTTAAGCTGCGTGAATTAGGTCTTGAGCTGCCGCCTGTGGCGCAACCGGTGGGAGCGTATGTGCCGGCGGTTCGTTTTGGGCAACTGATCTTCACCTCCGGTCAGTTGCCGCTGTCGGGAGGTTCTCTGCGTTATGTTGGAAAAGTTGGCAAGGAACTGACCGAGGCAGAAGGTTATCAAGCTGCCGGAATTTGCGCCTTGAATGGACTTGCGGCGGCCGCCGGCGTAGCTGGAGGAGTAGATAATCTTTTGCGCGTAATCAAAGTCACCGGTTTTATTAACTGTGATGCCGGTTTTACCAGGCAGGCAAATGTCTTAAACGGCGCCTCTGATTTGCTGGGAAAACTTTTTGACACAGACCATGCCCGCAGTGCGGTCGGTGTGGCTGAATTGCCGCTAAACGCGGCGTTGGAAGTTGAAATGATTTTGGCAGTCAGGGAATAATACTTAATGCCCTTACTTGACACTAACCCTGCCCTCACCCTAACCCTCTCCCAAAGGGAGAGGGGATATTTTTAAGAGGAGTAGATAATGAGGCTGCAAAAATTTTTATCCCAATCTGGGGTAGCGTCACGCAGGAACAGTGAGCAATTGATTAAAGACGGTCGAGTCAAAGTTAATGGCGAGACGGTGACAGCAATGGGTGTTATTATTTCACCGGAAACAGATCGGGTGGAAGTCGATAATCGTCCGATAAAGGCGGTTATCCGGCACGAATACTTTTTGCTTTATAAACCTGTTGGCTATGTGACTACACTTAAAGACCAATTTGAACGGCCTACAATCAGAGATTTACTGGCTGATGTTAAGATTCGCGTTTTTCCTGTGGGGCGTCTTGACATGGACACGAGTGGTGTTTTGCTCCTGACCAATAACGGTGATTTGGCTAACCGTTTGACCCACCCGTCTTTTGGCGTGGAAAAAGAATATTTAGCTCGCGTGCGGGATTTGCCGGACGCTCAAGCCTTGGCAACGCTGGCTAATGGCGTAAAGCTGCTTGACGGCATGACGGCACCCGCTGTCGTCCGCCTTGTTAAAGGCGGACGACCCACTTCAGTTGTTTCTTTAACTATAAAAGAAGGCAGGAATCGTCAGGTTCGTCGTATGTTTGAAGCAGTAGGCCATCCTGTTCTTTCTCTGAAAAGGGTGCGTTTTGGTCCACTGACGCTGTCGGATATGCAGGCAGGCAGTTGGCGGAAACTGACATGCAAAGAAGTATCCGTACTCAAGAAGGAGACCCAAAGGGGAGAGGTTGCCTTAAAATAGCGATTGCTTGCAAGTAGATCATTTGGTATAATTCAGCTAGACAAAATGCGATGGGAACAGGTGCCCGAATGGGGTAAAAGGGAATCAGGTGAAAAACCTGAGCGGTCCCGCCACTGTAACCGTAACTCCTGCGGCAAGAGCCTCTTTTGGTAGGCAAAGGCGTGCAGGCTCTAAACGGGAGTCAGGAAACCTGCCTGTGACCAGCAGTATCGTGCCCTCGGGTCAAGGGAAACGTACGTTTTTTTTATGTGCATTCCCAGGGCAGAAAAACTGGGAATTTTTGTTTTTATCAAGAAATGGAGGTTAGTGTGATGAAAAAAGAGAGATTGATTGCATTAAGCATGGCAGTGTTATTGGTAGTGACGTTGCTTGTTGCCGGGTGTATGCCGGGGAATGTTGCTCCAAGAGAGGTTCAGAACGGTGAAAATGTCAGTGAACAATATCCATTGACTGTGACTGATGATCTTGGTCGTGAAGTAACTTTGTCTGCCAAGCCGGAGAGGATCGTTTCACTATTGCCGAGTTTGACAGAGATTTTGTTCGCCTTAGAAGAGGGTGGACGGGTAGTGGGTGTGACAGACTGGTGCACTTATCCGACGGAAGCGCAGGAACGGGTAAAAGTAGGCGGTATCTTTAATCTTAACGCCGAGAGCATTCTCGCTTTGGAGCCGGATTTAATTGTGACAGGCAATAGTGAAAATTTAGCGGAAACTTTTTCATTTTTGGATGGAACGGGGATCCCTTATCTGGTAGTGGACCCTCAAAATTTGGAAGAAATTGAACTTTCAATTACAAAGATAGCCGAAGTAGTCGGTTCTGCTGCCAAGGGGGAGGCTATTGTGGCGCAGCTGCAAGCTGACAGGGCAGTTATTGCGGAAAGAGTGGCTGCTATAGCGGAAGCAGACCGTCCCAGCGTGTTTGTGATGATAGATACCGAGTCTCTCTTCACTGTGGGTGAGGGCGAATTTTTAGCCGATCTAATCAGCAGTGCCGGAGGCCGAAATATTGCTGCCGGTTTAGGCAGCGGCTACTTTGAAATGTCCGAAGAAAAACTTTTTGAACTGGACCCGGAGGTTATTATCGCTACTTTTCCCATGCGTGAACGACTGCTCGCGCGGGAATCTTGGCAGGGGTTGCAGGCAGTAAAGAATGGCCGTGTTTATGATGTGAACGGCGACCTAGTCTCGCGTCCCGGCCCGCGGGTTGTGCTTGGCATGGAAGAACTTTATCGCGCATTTTTTCAGTAGATTATGAAACAAAGTCGCAAAACTTGCTTATTTGCCGCTTTATCTGCTGCATTGCTGCTGACTGTAATTTTGGCTGTCGCCGTTGGGGCGGTAGCTATCCCCGCCGGTGTGACGCTGCGGATTATTTTGTCGCATCTTGGAATACCCTGGCTTGAGATCGGGGAGATTGGCCGCAACACAGAGGCAATCGTCTGGAGCTTGCGATTGCCCCGAGTTTTGCTTGGTGTGCTAATCGGAGCATCATTAGCATTAGCGGGCAGCACTTTCCAGGCTTTGCTCCGCAATCCGCTCGCAGACCCTTTTACTATTGGTGTGTCGAGCGGAGCCGCCACCGGCGCAACCATTGCTATTCTTCTAGGCCGGCTAAGCGGCTTGCATTTCCCCCATATGATTCCGCTTTCTGCCTTTAGCGGCGCGTTGCTGGCAATCTTCTTTGTTTACAATCTGGCAAAAATCGGTGGGCAGATTCCTGTTGCGACGCTATTATTAGCCGGAGTTGTTGTATCTAGTTTTCTGTCGGCGGTTATTTCTTTACTGATGGTTTTTGCGGGCGAGAATATGCAGGGAATCTTTTTTTGGCTTTCCGGAGGGCTGATGTTGCGTTCCTGGACGGAAATCGGTTTTGTGGCGCCGTATTTTCTGCTCGGCTTTTGCCTTATATTTGCATATGCCCGTGAGTTAAATATCATGCTCTTAGGCGAAGATGCGGCGCTCCATCTCGGTGTGCGTGTCGATTTTGTGAAGAAGTTGCTTCTTATTACAGCGTCGTTAGTGACGGCGGCTGCTGTGTCTGTCAGCGGCATGATCGGTTTTGTTGGCTTAATTATTCCTCATGCAGTCCGAATGTTGAGCGGACCGGACCATAGGGTGCTTTTGCCTGCATCGGCTCTGGTCGGCGGTATTTTTTTGGTCTGGGCAGATGTGGCAGCCCGGACAGTTATGGCCCCGCAGGAAATACCGGTTGGAATTATTACAGCATTTATCGGCGCTCCTTTCTTTATCTATTTGCTGCGTAAAAAGAAGAAAGAGATTCGCCTGTGAGGATAATATGAGAATAGCGGCTCATAATCTTACCTTTAATTACGCCGATCATCCGGTGCTTAGGGAAATCAGCTTCGGTGTGGAATCCGGAACTTTTTTCGGAATTATCGGACCAAACGGCAGTGGGAAGACTACGCTCTTAAAGCTTCTTTCCCGTGTGCTCTTTCCCGGTTCGGGACTGGTGGAGCTGGGAGAACGAACTCTTAATAGTTTTAGTCAAAACGAATTAGCTAAGGTTATGGCAGTCGTGGCGCAGGATGCCAATGTAGGTTATCTTTTTAGCGTGGAAGAGATTGTGATGATGGGTCGGACTCCTTATTTAGGACGATTCCGCTCGGAAACACTAAATGACTATGCTATTGTCCGTCATGCGATGGAGTTGACCGGCAGTTTTGAACTGCGGCAGCGCAAAATAGCTGAACTAAGCGGCGGCGAGCGGCAACGTGTGATGATTGCGCGTGCACTCGCGCAACAGCCAAAAGTATTACTTTTAGATGAACCTACTGCACATTTGGATATCGGTTATCAGCAAGAGATTCTGGATTTAGTGAAGCGGCTGTGTCTGACGGAAGGGCTCACGGTAATCGCAGTGCTGCATGATTTGAATATAGCCGCTTACTACTGCAGCGAACTGTTATTGTTGGAGCAGGGGGCAATTGCAGCCGTCGGTTCCCCTGCCCATGTTTTAACGACAGAGAATATTGCGCGTGTTTACAAAACTGCAGTACTTGTTTCGCCGCATCCGCTGCTTGGAACTCCAACAATTTCCTTACTGCCAACTAATCGTGCGAGTCTCCCGAAAGAAAAAAAGAGCCGCATTCACCTCTTGGCGGGTGGCGGCAGCGCCGGGGAATTGATGCGTGATTTGCGGGAAGCAGGTTATTTTTTATCTGTCGGCGTTTTGAACGTGGGCGATAGCGACTGGGAAGCGGCTCGCTCGCTTGATTTGCAGCTGGTCGCGGAAGCGCCCTTTTCTGCAGTTACAGCAGAGCGGCATGAGCAAAACCTTCAACTGATCAGAGAAGCAAATGCGGTGGTGTTAGCGGAAATCCCTATCGGTCACGGTAATTTGCTGAATTTGAAGGCGGCGCTTACGGCACTCTCAGAAGGCAAAACGGTCTATCTGCTGGAAGAGGATGCTAAACGGCAGCGTGACTTTACTCAGGGAGAGGGCCAAAAGTTGTTGGCGGAAATCAAGCAATGCGGCGCGGTAGTGATTGAAGAAAAAGCTCGGCTTTACCGAGCTTTGGCAGAGAATCTCACTTTTAAATTAAATAAGTGAACAAAAATAAGTTCAAAGAACCGAATGATTTATGAGCGACTTTCTTCGACCGCACCTCTGGGACAAGCTTTGACGCAGAGACCGCAACCGCGGCAGGAATTTTGTTCAATATAATAATTGCCGTCAAGTTGGAGTACAGCGTTAGCCGGACATTCTTTTTTTACGCGGCAACCTGGCGCACGGTCACAACGAGCGGGATTGATTGCATAAGTGTTCATTTGGCATCTGCCTCCTAGTAGATACCCTATGGGGTATTTGCTTAAATAATACAGCAATTTTTGATCGATGTCAAGGGAGGGATAAGCTTGGTAGCGAAGAATGAAACAAAATTGGCTGCCACAATTATGGTTCAAGGCATTGCCTCCCATGTGGGTAAGAGTGCGCTGGTTGCCGCGCTTTGTCGGATTTTAATGCAAGACGGTTATCGTGTAGCGCCTTTTAAAAGTTGGAATATGGCGCTTAATTCTTATGTAACCGCAGACGGTGGAGAGATTGGAAGGGCGCAGGGAGAGCAGGCGGAAGCAGCCGGTATCGAAGCTTCGGTTCATCTAAACCCAATTCTTTTGAAACCAAAAGGACCGGGACAGGCAGAGGTTATTATCAGAGGGCGGCATTTTAGAAATGTGGATTATGAAACTCGTTCGCAAGAAGCATACCTAAATTTTAGTATGCAAATTATCAGTGAATCACTTGATTTTTTGCGTCGCGAATTTGAAATCATTCTCTTGGAAGGTGCCGGCAGCCCGGCAGAAATTAATCTGCAGCGTCAGGATGTGGCCAATATGAAGACGGCTGCGCTGGCATCTTCGCCTGTTCTGCTGGTTTGTGACATTGACCGTGGCGGAGCGTTGGCGGCAGCCGTCGGGACTATGCTGCTCTTGTCGGAGGAAGATAAAAAAAGGGTAGCCGGGTTCATTTTTAACAAGTTTCGTGGGGAACGCGCCGTTTTGGAGCCTGGGCTCAAAATTGTGGAGGAAAAAACAGGGATACCGGTACTTGGGGTGGTGCCATATTTGACGCAGACAGGATTAGGAGAGGAAGATGGGGTAGCATTGGATTGTTCCTCCGAGATTGTAGAGCTTCAATCTGAACGATTACGTGTTTGCGTGCTTCGGTTGCCATATGTTGCCAATTTTACTGATTTTGATGCGCTTGCCAGGGAAAAAGATGTCTCACTGTTTTATGCGTCCACGCCGGAGGAATTGCTTGGCGCCGATGCGGTAATTCTGCCGGGAACAAAAAACAGCATCCACGCCATGCACTTTTTGCTTGAGAGTGGTTTGGCGTCAATGATTAAAGAGCTTGCGGAGAGCGGTGTCCCCGTCGTAGGTATTTGCGGCGGTTACCAACTGCTGGGGAGATCTCTGGCTGATTTAAGCGGCGGCGAAGGGGGAGGAGAGCCTTTATTGCTTAGTGGTCTGGGACTGCTCCCTACAGAAACCAGTTTTTATCAGCAAAAAAGAGTAAGCAGGATCAATGCCACAGCTTGTTTGCCTTTTGCTCACGCTGAAGAAGTGGAGGGTTATGAAATCCATTTGGGACAGACAAAACGTGACTTTGACTGTACTCCGGCGTTCTTGCTGGAAAATGGTACGGAAGATGGTGCAGTATCTTCCGCCGGTACAGTCTGGGGAACTTATCTGCACGGATTATTTGAGCGTCCCGGTTTTCGTCGCAGTTGGTTAAACACATTGAGAGTGCGCCGCGGTTTCCCTCGGTTGTCGCCCTCCGTTCCCGAAAATAAAGGTTCCCGCTTTGATTTGCTGGCAGATGCAGTACGAGGCTCTTTGGATATGTCCGCAATCTATCGGCTGCTTTCTTTGACGGGTCCAAGGAATGGGGGTAAGTGATAACGATGGGAGCAGTGCTGATGGTTCAGGGCACATCCTCAGATGCCGGAAAAACAATACTTGTGGCAGCGCTCTGCCGATATTTCTCTGACCTTGGTTACGCAGTGGCACCTTTTAAAGCGCAAAATATGGCTCTAAATGCCGTAGCAGTAGCGGGAGGAGAGGAAATAAGCTGGGCGCAGGTTATGCAGGCGGAAGCCGCAAGGAGCGAGCCTAGTGTGGATATGAATCCGCTCTTATTAAAGCCGGTTTCCGATACAGTCTCGCAAGTGGTGCTGCGCGGTCGGGTAGTGGGAGACTTTTCTGCCCGGGAATACCAGGCATACAAAAAGACTGCTTTTCCGGTAGTTATGGAAGCGCTTAATGCGCTTCGACAACGCTACGATGTGGTGGTGCTGGAAGGAGCAGGAAGCCCTGCGGAAGTAAATTTGCGCAGCGCAGACCTTGTCAATATGGGTTTGGCGGAGGCGGCAGATGCGCCGGTGCTGTTAATCAGCGATATTGACCGTGGCGGGATGTTTGCTTATGTCGTCGGTACGCTGGCGTTGCTTACAGAAAGTGAGCGTGCACGGGTTTGCGGTTTAGTGATTAACCGCTTTCGCGGTGAATTGGCACGACTAGAACCGGGATTGGACAGCCTTATCCAAATGACAGGGGTGCCTCTGGTGGGGGTGATTCCTTATCTTTCCGGGCTGTCTCTGCCGGCGGAAGACTCCTTAGGAATTAAAGCGGCTGCAAAAAAGAATTGGGATTTGGACGTTGCGGTGATTCGTTTGCCGCGCATCGCTAATTTTAGCGATTTCCATATTCTTGAAGAAGAAGAAGGTGTCAGACTGCGCTATATTGTGGGAACGAGTGAATTGGGCAGACCGCAGCTAATTATTTTGCCGGGAACAAAGAATACCATTGCCGATTTGGCTTGGCTGAAGGAAACCGGCTTATTTGAGGCTATCGGCACTGCTGTTGCCGGTGGAGCGTTTCTGCTTGGGATTTGCGGCGGATACCAGATGCTGGGGCAGTTAATCCGTGACCCGCACGGGGTGGATGGTACTGGAGGTGTAACATCCGGTCTTGGCTTGTTGCCGCTGGAGACAGAATTCTTGCCGGAGAAAACTATTATTCGTGTCTCAGGGGAAACTGTGGGAGAAGGTGAAGCATTAGAAGGTTACAAAATCCATTTTGGAGAGTCCAGCCGTTTTGGTGTTGCCCCGTTTGCCCGATTGATTGGAGACGACGGAAATCGCTATGAAGACGGCGCTTGCAGTGAAGACGGCCGGGTGATTGGCACTTATATGCATGGTCTTTTTGATGCTGCCGACTTTCGCGGCGGCTTTCTGAACAGAGTGAGAAAAGCGTTTATGTTGCCGACAAAGCGCTCGGGGCTCTCTGCCAGGGAGAAGCGAGAGGATTCTTATCGTTTACTGGCGGCAGCCGTTCGCCGGCATTTGGATTGTGATTTTCTGCTGGAACTGCTGCATAAACAGGCGGTGAAGCGGTGAAAACAGAGCTCCCGACTTACGCGCAGCCTGACGGAACAATACTTAAAGCCGGTTTTACAAGCGGCACCTGCGCAGCAGCAGCCGCTAAAGCAGCCGTCAACTTGCTTTTCGCCGGCAGCGAAACAGATAAGTTTGTAACGGTGGAAATTCCCGCCGGACTTACCCTCACACTGCCGCTTGCATTACTTGAGAAAGCGGGCGAGACGGCTCGAGCGGGTGTTGTCAAAGATGCCGGTGATGACCCGGATATCACAAACGGAATTATGATGGTGGCGGAAGCGCGGAAACTCAACTCCCCGGGAATTTGTCTGCTCGGAGGGGAAGGGGTAGGTCGGGTAACAAAACCTGGTTTAGCAGTCCCGCCTGGTCAGTATGCAATCAATCCGGTGCCGCGCAGCCAGATTCTCGCTCATGTTCAGTCTGTGCTGCCTCCAAACTGCGGCGTTGCCGTTACCATTTCAGTGCCGGGAGGCGAACAACTCGCTCGGCGCACGCTTAATCCTGAACTTGGTATTATCGGTGGTATTTCAATTCTCGGTACAACCGGTCTGGTGGAGCCTATGTCTGTAGATGCTTGTAAACGCTCTCTTGTTCCGCAGATTGACGTAGCTTTGGCGGCGGGGGAGCGGCGACTGGTGCTTACTCCGGGCAAGATGGGCAGAAGAAATGCTCTAAGCTGCCTTCCGGTAAAAGCCGACGCGGTGTTAATCACCAGCAATTTTATTGGCTATATGTTACATGCGTGTGCTGTCAAAGGCGTTGATGCAGTGTTGCTTTTTGGCCATTTAGGTAAAATTATAAAATTGGCTGCAGGTATAACAGACACTCATAGTTCTGTGGCGGACGGGCGGCGGGAAGTGCTGGCGGCTCACGCTGCGCTTCTTGGATTGCCGGCAGAGGCGATAACAGCATTAATGAAACACAATACTGCCGAAGAATCGTCAGCCTACCTGTTAGCAAATGGGTGGCGGAATGTGTTGGCGGCTGTGGCGTCAGAGGTAAGCAGGCGAGCCGAGAGAATGGCGGGCGGCAATTTGCGCGTAGGTTGTATGCTCCTCAATTTGGCGGGTGAGCTTTTAGCGATAGATGATTACGGTAAAACGTGGTTGGAGGAAAATGATGAAATTTAGAGTGACTGTGGCAGGGGCAGGTCCCGGCGGTGAAGGCTATATTCTTCCTGCGGTAAGTGATGCTGTGGCAGCCGCCGATGTTTTGGTCGGTGGGCAGCGAGCTTTGTCTCCCTTTTCTGCTTTGGGAAAAGAGGTGTTGCCTGTGACTGCCGATTTGGCAGGACTGGCAGAACAGCTTAAGGTGCTGGCTCGGGAAAAAAAGGTGGTCGTCTTGGTTTCAGGCGATCCTGGTTTCTATAGTCTGCTGACCTATTTGCGCCGTCATTTTAGCGCGGAAGAGCTTGAGGTTATACCTGGGGTGTCTTCTGTCCAGGTAGCGTTTGCCCGTTTAGCCGAGCCGTGGCAGGATGCAGCATTCTTTTCAACCCACGGGCGCGAAGGCGCAGATATTTTAAATGATTTGCTCTCACCGGGGAAAAAAGCAGTACTGACCGATAAAGTTTGGACCCCCGGAAGGATTGCCAAGGCCATGCTTGACTGCGGAGCGCGTGATTCTCTGGTAGCACTTTGTTACTCGTTAACCACCGTAGATGAAAAGATTTGCCTGACAAAACTGTCTGCCTTAACCGATACTGACGAAGGGGATTGTGTGATGGTGATAATTGATGAATAAACAGTGGCCG
Source organism: Clostridium sp. (assembly GCA_018335695.1). Lineage (GTDB taxonomy): Bacteria > Bacillota > Dethiobacteria > Dethiobacterales > Dethiobacteraceae > GPS1B09. The sequence goes on along the minus strand of JAGXRV010000020.1, from coordinate 35,434 downwards.
TATCTTGTGCCCGGGATTCCCGATGATGCTTTTGAGCGTGGCTCCTTGCCAATGACAAAGCGCGAGGTGCGGGCACTGACTATTTCCGCCGCCCGACTTGCTCCAAAGCTTACTGTATGGGATGTGGGTGCCGGCACCGGGTCGCTCACTGTGGAAGCGGCGCTCTTTACCCCTGGCGGCCGTGTAATTGCCGTGGAAAAGAGCCCGGAAGGAGTGCTGCTGATCCAGAAAAACAGTCTGCGCTTTGGTGTAAGCCAAATCGAGCTGATCCATGGAGAAGCGCCGCAGGCTCTGTGCGGCTTGCCTGTCCCGGATCGGGTGTTGATCGGAGGAAGCGGCGGTAGGCTAGAGGAAATATTTGCTGAGTGTGCTAAACAACTAGTGGTAGGGGGGATTTTAGTTGCCACAATTATAGCTCCCCGGAACTTGGTCAAAATTTTGGATGCATTTAATTCGGCTCCTTTTTCAGAGCCGGAAGGAGTCTTTATCCATGCTTCACGTTTGGAAAAATTGGGCAGGGAAAGTTATTTTCGGGCGCTAAATGGGGTCTGGATTATCAGCGCCAGAAAGGAGGAAGTGTAAATGCTGACCGGTGTGTTATATGGCGTGGGCGTAGGTCCCGGTGACAGTTTGCTGATTACAGAAAAAGGAAAAAATGCATTGTCTGCTTCTACAGCGGTTTGTGTCCCCAAATCAAAAGCGGAACGGGAAAGCGTTGCTTTAACTGTGGCGAGACCTTTTTTGCCGGCTGGGGTGGTTGTGGTTGAACTGCTTTTTCCGATGACGCACAATGAAGAAGAATTGTCTGCGCACTGGACGGAAGCTGCTCATAAAGTGGCCGCGTTATTGGCGGAGCATCAGGCGGTTTCTTTTCTTACTATTGGTGATCCGTTCCTCTACAGTACATTTGGTTATTTGCTCCAATATTTGAGGCAGGCTTGCCCGGAAGCAAGAGTAGAGGTTATCCCCGGGGTCTCCTCATTTAATGCTGCTGCCGCTTTGCTCCAAATACCGCTTGTTGAAAAAAACGAAAGGTTGGCGGTAGTACCGGTTCCGCTTAGTTTCGCGGAGTTTAGCGGCTTGGCACAATATGTTGACACTATAGTTTTTCTTAAAGTTTCTGCTGCTTATGAGCAAACACTGGACATGTTGGCGAAGAGCGGTTTCGCCGGCGATACATATCTTGTCAGCCGTTGCGGCGGAGATGACGAGTTTTGGACAAACGATCCTTTTTCTCTGCGTGGTCAAGACGTAGACTATCTTTCGTTATTGATTGTCAAAAGGAGGAAGCGTTGATGACTGTTTGGTTTGTAGGCGCCGGACCGGGAGACCCGGAGTTGATAACTTTGAGGGGAGCGCGTTTGCTGCGGGAGGCTGAGTTGGTTGTTTACGCCGGTTCTCTGGTTAACAAAGCTGTTTTACTTCACGCTAATCCCGGTGCTCTGCTGATTGACAGCGCAAGTCTTGCTCTTGACGAATTAGTGGGGATAATGGCGGAGGCTGTGACAAAAGGGCAGCAAGTAGTGAGGCTGCATACAGGTGACCCGGCACTTTTTGGCGCAATCCAGGAACAGATGGATGCGCTTCAACAGTTGGGGATTAAAAGCGTAATGGTGCCAGGTGTTTCATCTTACGCGGCAGCAGCCGCCGCAGTCGGGCGGGAATTGACAATGCCCGAAATTACGCAGACGGTGATCATTACCAGAATGGGTGGACGCACGCCTGTGCCTGAAAAGGAAAACTTACGCTCGCTGGCGTCCCACCAAGCAGCCATGTGTATTTTTCTTAGCGTGGGGATGATTGAGCAGGTAGTATCCGAGTTGTTGTCTGCTTATCCGCCGGAAACTCCGGTGGCGGTAGTGGAAAAAGCATCTTGGCCGGAAGAACGGGTTATCCGTTCCATGCTCGCTGAGATTGCGGAAAAAGTTTGCGCGGCTGGCGTGACAAAAACAGCGATGATACTTGTGGGCGATTTTTTAGCGGAGGAGAAGAAGAGAAAGTCTCGTCTTTATGCGTCAGATTTTAGTCACGGGTTTCGGGAAGAAAAAAAATGAGCAGTTCAGTTATTGCAATTACGCCGGGGGGGCGACAACTGGCTCTCAAAATCGGCGGAGCATGCGGCTTTACCGTTTGGTTGCCGAGAGCACTGTGTGAGCCGGAGGACGATGCCCATTCTTTTATTGTGTTGCGTGAGTTGATTTGCCGGCGCTTTCAAACCGATGAGGCATTAGTCCTTATTATGGCGTGTGGTATCGCTATAAGGATCTTGGCTCCGCTGCTACGCGATAAGCAGTCTGATCCGGCGGTAGTGGTAATGGACGAGGCAGGACGGTTTGCGATTTCCCTGCTCTCCGGCCACTGGGGAGGCGCCAATGCGCTGGCCGAGCGGCTGGCGGAAACGGTGGGCGCTCTGCCGGTAATTACAACAGCTACTGACGGAAAAGGTCTCTATGCAGTTGATCTTTTTGCCAGGGAGATTGGCGTCAAACCGGAACCTTTTTCTCTGATTAAAACGTTTAATGCCGCAATGTTGCGCGGAGAAAAGATTGCCGTTTTCACGGATCTGCCTGCTGCTCAACTGCCTTATGGAACAGGCTTGCTATTTTTTTCATACCCTCTTTTTTCTGCCGATGAGCAATTTGCTCACAGAGCGCTGCTCACTAATCGGCAGAAAATTCCCGGTGCGCGCAAGGGAGATTTGTTTTTGCGCCCTCCAAATCTATATCTAGGGATAGGCTGCCGGCGCGGGATTATGGCAGAGCAAATTCTTGCTGCAATTGCCGGTGTGCTCGAGCGTTTTAACCTGTCGGCCGCCAGTGTGGCGGCGTTAGCCAGTATTGACTGTAAGCGGAATGAAGAGGGGCTGCGACTGGCTGCGCAAGAGCTGGGGCTGCCGCTAAAATTTTATCAGCTTGAGCAAATAGAGCGCGTTAGCGTATCATGCGAACAGTCAGCATTCGTTCAAAAAATTATGGGGGTGGGAGCAGTATGCGAACCGACGGCGATTTTGGCAGCGAACGGCGGTCGATTGCTGGTGCCGAAGCAGAAAATGGATGGAGTAACGGTAGCAGTGGCGGAGGCAGAATATCCGTGGTCGGACTCGGGCCCGGCGGGCAAGAGACGTTGACTCCTCAGGCTAAAGAAGCATTGCTTCAGGCAGAGGTGGTGGTGGGTTATACAACTTATCTTAAACTGATTGAGTCTTTAATCGCTGGCAAAGTAATTCTTGCCTCCGGGATGAAAAAAGAAATAGACCGAGCTCGGGCTGCCGTGGTAGAGGCACTGACAGGTAAACATGTGGCAGTCGTATCCGGTGGGGATCCCGGCGTCTACGGTATGGCAGGACCGGTATTGGAAGTGGCGCCGGCAGGCTTGGCTGTAGATGTGATACCGGGTGTAACAGCGGCTACAGCAGCCGCAGCGCTGTTAGGTGCACCGCTGACTCATGACTTTGCGGTCATCAGCCTGTCCGATTTACTGACAAGCTGGGAGGTTATTGAGCGTCGTCTTGCGGCGGCTGCGGAAGCGGATTTTGTGCTTGTTCTCTATAATCCGCGCAGTAAAGGCAGAGCAGAGCATTTGCAGAATGCGCTGGAGATAATAAAGAAATATCGAGACAATTCCACTCCCGTAGGGATTGTCAAAGACTATGGACGTGCAGATGAAAAGCAAATAATTACTACTTTAGCTTTGTTGTTGCCGGAAGATGTTGATATGACTACTACGGTAGTAATCGGAAATAGTCAGACCAAGCTGCTGCATGGCCGCATGGTTACGCCGCGAGGCTATAGATTATGATTCTCCTGCTAGGCGGCACAAAGGATGCGAGAGAGCTGGTTGCAGCAATTAATACCGTCTTTCCCCGCAAAATGGTTGTGGCCACAGCGGTAAGCAGCTACGGTGCCGACTTGCTGCGGGAGCAAGGTGGCTGTGTAGTCTTGGAGGGAGCGATGGATAGCGCAGCTTTGACCTGCTTTATCAGGGAAAAGGAAGTGCGTGCCGTTGTAGATGCTACTCATCCTTACGCGAAGCAAATTACAGAAGAGGCTTATCGAGCCGCGTCCGAAACAGGAGTGACTTACCTTCGTTATGAACGACCGCCGGCCAATATTCCGGCCGGAGAAGGTGTTTACTATGTTTCAGATTTCACTGCGGCAGCACAAAGCGCTGCTCGCCTGGCGCGGGTAATCTTTCTGACAATCGGTTCGCGACGTTTGCGGGAATTCCTCTCGGCCCTGCCCTCTGAGAAAAAAGTAGTGGCTCGTGTGCTTCCCGAGGAAGAAAGTATTCGCGAGTGCCGAGAGCAGGGGCTGTCACCGGCTGAAATCGTGGCGTTGCAGGGCCCAGTTTCTAAAGCGCTGAATGCAGCCTTATTTACTGCCTTCAAAGCGGAGGTCGTTGTCTCAAAAGATAGTGGTGAAACCGGTGGGACGATGGAAAAAGTGGCTGCAGCCAAAGCTTGTAAAATTCCCATTATTTTAGTGCGCCGACCTTCTTCCCGTCCGGGTTACTCTACTATAGGGCAGATCGTTTCCGCTCTGAAGAAATTGGAAAGTTAGAATTGTTTTTCGGTTGTAATTATAAGCTAGAGTCTTAATTACTTGAGCGCTTTCACCCTCACCCTAGCCCTCTCCCAAAGGGAGAGGGGAATAGTAACTTATCCCCTCGCCCCCCCTTTGGGGGGAGAGGGAAAGGGTGAGGGAGGAGAGGCTTTACGACCGGAAGAACCGTCCCCTGGTGGCTGGAATAGTAGCTTATCCCCTCGCCCCCCTTTGGGGGGAGAGGGAAAGGGTGAGGGGGGAGAGGGGTTTGCGACCGGAAGAACCGTCCCCCTGGTGGCTGGAATATTAGCTTATCCCCTCGCCTCCCTTTGGGGGGAGAGGGAAAGGGTGAGGGGGGAGAGGGGTTTGCGACCGGGAGAACCGTCCCCCTGGTGGGGTGGGGTGGAATTTTTGGAGGTGTTGGTGTTGAAGCAAGCAATTTTGTTGGTTGGGCATGGCAGCAGGCGCAGTGAGGCAAATGAGGCTTTGGTTAAGCTTAGAGAACTGGTTGAGCGGAGGCGTCCCGGTTCAAAAATTGCCTATGGTTTTTTACAGTTTGCCAAACCTAACTTACGGGAGGCACTTAATCAGTTAGATGACGGTGAGTTGGAAGAAGTGACGATTGTGCCGGTATTCCTTTATGACGGGATTCATATGCAGGAAGATATTCCGGCTATTTTAGCCGAAGAAGCAATGGAGCGCCCTCATTTGCGTTTGGTACTCGCGCCGGTGCTGGGCATAGACGAGCGGATGGCGGAAATTATCTGGGATCGCGTTGATGCGGCACCGAAATTGTAGGAGGTACTATGGACTACTGTAAAAATCCGCAGGAAATTGAGAAAAAAAGTATGGCAATTATTGAAGATCGACTGGCAGGCTTTCCCTTCGACCTCTCGCAAAAGCCTGTTATTAAACGAGTGGTGCATACTACAGGTGATCTTTCCTTTGCTGAAATTACACTCTTTAACAACAATGCACTAACTGCCGGGGTAGCAGCGCTGGCGGCAGGTGCGCCGGTATATTGTGACGTGGAAATGGCGCGCTCAGGGATTAATCGGCAAGCGGCGGCCGCATTAGGCTTGCAGCTTAACTGTCTGATTCATGAGCCAAAAGTGGCAGCCGATGCAAAAATACTGGGGACGACTCGGGCGGCAGTCGCCATGAACATGGCACTGGCAGCCCATCCGCGGGGGGCAATTTTTCTTATCGGCAATGCGCCAACCGCCTTGTTTGCCCTGCTTGAGGCGGTAAAAGCAGGCAAAGCGGAACCGGCTCTGCTGATAGGGACACCGGTGGGTTTTGTGGGTGCGGCTGAATCAAAGGAATGGCTCACCGAGTTCCGTTTTCCCTGGATTACCGTTCGGGGTGAAAAAGGCGGCAGCACCGTGGCTGCCGCTATCATGAATGCTTTACTGGCGATTGCACTAACAGCCGGGAGAGAAGAAAGAGGCATCGGCGGATGAAACGGATTTTGCTAGCGGGGACTCACAGCGGTGTGGGTAAAACTATGTTGACGGCGGGTTTGATTTTCGCTCTGCGTCGTCGCGGTCAGCAGGTTATACCGTTTAAGGTTGGTCCTGATTACATTGACCCCGGTTTTCATGCCGCAGCAGCAGGTGTCCCAGCCGCCAATCTTGACAGTTGGATGCTGCCGCCGGATCAAGTTTTGGAGATTCTCCACCGCCGCGTGCCGGAAGGCGCGTTTGCGGTGATTGAGGGTGCGATGGGGATATATGACGGCCGCAAAGGGCAAGGCGAGATCGGCAGCTCAGCACATGTTGCTAAAATTACCGAAACACCGGTGGTGCTGGTCGCCAGCGGAGCAAAAATGGCGAGAAGCGCCGCGGCACTCGTCGGAGGATATCTTCAATTTGACCGGGATCTGCCGTTTGCGGGGATAATTTTTAACCGGCTCTCCGGCGAGAGTCATTTTCAGCTTCTAAAAGATGAAGTGAACAGTTATTTCTCAATACCGGTTTTTGGCTATTTAGCTGAAGACAATCGCCTCACTGTGCCGGAGAGACATCTGGGGCTCTTGCCGGCGGCAGAAAACAGTGATTTAGAAAAATTGCTGACACTCCTGGCAGATATGGTTGAAGAAAAAATAGCTATAGAGGCAATACTGGCCTCAGCTTCTGCTGCCGCTCCATTGCCGCAGCCGATTCGGAAAATCTTTCCTGAGAAGAGCGAGCGATTCAGTTGTCGTATTGCTATAGCCCGCGATGAGGCTTTTAGTTTTTACTATGCGGAAAATCTGGAGTTGCTGAGTTGTTTTGGTGCGGAGTTGGTTCCTTTTTCGCCGTTGCATGACAACAAATTGCCGGATGAAACTCATGGCATCCTGCTGGGCGGAGGATTTCCCGAAGTTTTTGCCGCGAAACTGGCGCAAAACGAAGCTATTCGGCAGGCGGTTAAAGCGGCTGCCTTGGCAGGTGTGCCCGTCTATGCCGAGTGCGGTGGTTACATGTATTTAGCGCAGGAATTACAGGACTCTATTGGTTTGATTTGGCCCATGGCGGGTGTCTTTCCTGGTCGTGCTGTGATGAGGAAGAAACGTAGAGCGCTTGGTTATGTGGAAGTGAGCGGATTGGCGGAAAACTTTCTCTTGCCGGAAAACGAGACTTGCCGCGGTCATGAATTTCATTGGTCTGAAATGGAGCAAATTTCAGATCCGGTTTTATTTCGCAAATTGCCGCAAGGAGAGATTTTCGGTGAGCGCATCGCCAACTGTCAAGGGTCTTATTTTCATCTGCATTTTTTAAGCAATCCCGGCATAGCGCGCCGCTTCGTGGCAGCTTGTGCAAACTATGCCGGGCAGGGTGGAAGCTGAGATGAAAAAAGCTGAAAAAGGAAAGTTGGTTTTAATTTTAGGTGGTGCCCGCAGCGGAAAAAGTCGCTTGGCTGAAGAAATGGCGCTTGCCTCGGGAGGAAAGACCGTTTATCTTGCCACAGCCACCATCCATGACGAAGAAATGGCTCAGCGAGTAGAGATTCATAAAAATAGGCGTCCGTCTGATTGGACTACGCTGGAGGAAAATTGCGACTTGCCGGGTGCGCTTGAGAAAATTTCAGCAGATACCGAAACAGTGATTGTGGACTGCCTGACGCTTTGGCTCACCAATAAGCTTTTGCCTCATTACAGTGAAGAAGCCGCAGTTTATGAGTTGGCAAGCGTGGAAGATGAAATCAGCATTTCACTTGCTCGTTTCTGCCGGGAAGCCAAGAGAAAGACGTTCAAAACCATTTTAGTCGCCAACGAAGTGGGCTGCGGCATTGTGCCGGAAACACAGCTTGGCAGATTTTTTCGTGACCTGGCGGGCAGGGCTAACCAGTTGGTTGCCAAAGAGGCGGATGAAGTATTTCTCGCGGTTGCCGGGTATCTGCTGCGTGTCAAGGGAGAAGCTTAGATGCTCATTTTTTTGGCGTTTTTGCTGGATGGCTTAATAGGAGATCCTCGCTGGCTTCCCCACCCGGTCGTCTGCTTCGGCAAATTGATTTCCCTTTTGGAAAAATGGCTCTACAATGCTAACCACTCGGAGCGCAGTTTGCTGCTAAAAGGAGCTCTGTTGGTCTTGGTGGTCTTGTTTACGGTTTATGGTTTTTCATTTGGATTGATCAGCATTTTCTCGATTATTCATCCGCTCGCGGAAGCAGCCCTTACTGTGGTGCTGCTGGCAACCACTTTGGCAACACGTTCTCTTTGGCAAGCAGCGGAGGATATCTATTTTCCTTTGCGGAACGGAAAGATTTTAGAGGCGCGGCAGGCGGTGTCGATGGTTGTGGGAAGGGACACCGCAGAACTTGATGAGCGGGAGATTTCCAGGGCTGCGGTGGAAACTGTAGCGGAAAACACTGTGGACGGGGTGACGGCACCCCTATTTTATGCGCTGCTGGGCGGGGCACCGCTGGCATTGCTCTATAAAGCAATAAACACGATGGACTCTATGCTGGGTTATAAAAACGATCGTTATCTCTGCTTTGGCAGGGCGGCGGCGAAGCTTGACGATGCGGCAAATTGGCTGCCCGCACGTTTGACTGTGCCGGTGATGCTTTTGGCTGCCGCTGTTCTGCGCTTGCATGTCAGAACAGCGTGGATTGCGCTCCGACGGGACGGCAAAAAACATCCGAGCCCAAACAGTGGGTTGCCGGAAGCGCTGGCGGCGGGAGCGCTCGGTGTAACTTTAGGCGGCGAGAACCGATATGGCGGCAGAATATCTCAAAGAATGCTGATTTGGCAGGAAGGGCGTCCGCCTGAGGCGAATGATATTAGGCAGGCTGCAGCCTTAATGATAGTTACTTCTGTGTTTTTTTTGGCGGCGGGATTGTTATTCAAGGATTTGCTGCTGAAACTTTTGTAAAGGTGTGGTTGTACTATGAAACACTTCTTTTTGGCACTCCGTTTTCTCACTGTGTTTCCGCTGGGAAAAGATAAAGATTTGACTGCCGACGATTTGCCTGCCTCAACCATCTACTATCCGCTTGTGGGTGTATTGATCGGTTTGGTTTTGTTTGCCTGTTGGCAGTGGGGTCGTACCGCTTGGCCTGTTTTTCTTGCTTCAGCACTGACTGTAACTTTATGGGTGGGGCTGACAGCCGGTTTGCATCTTGACGGTTTGATGGATACTTTTGATGGGCTTGGTGTAAGGGGAGACCTGGAAAGGCGATTAGCGGTAATGCGAGACAGTCGGGTAGGTGCCTTCGGCGTACAAAGCGCCGCATTAATGATTTTCTTAAAAATTGCCGCCGTCTCCGCCCTGGCCGCTAATCCGGCTCACTATCCTGCGTTGATTCTTGCTCCGCTTGCGGGTCGAACGGCAATGGTTGCGATAATGTCCACCTGCAGTTACGCGCGGGCGGGCGAAGGTCTTGGTCGCATTTTTGTGGAAGGAACCGGCCGTTGGCATTTGGCGTCGGCAGTTCTCTTTTTCCTTTTTCTGGGACTACTGGTCGTCGGCAGTTCCATCTTCCTGCTCTTTTTGGTGCAGACGGTAATCCTTTTCCTGCTGCGAATCTTTTTTTTAAGTAATTTTGGCGGTGCCACCGGAGATTTGCTAGGTGCGACGTGTGAAGTGCACGAGTTATCGGTTTTGATTCTAGTGCCTTTTATCCTGTTTTAATCATTAGCCTACCAAAAATAGATTCTGTTAAAATATTTTTTCAGATTGCCGGCAGGTGAAGCAAATGGAAAGTTCAAACAGCAAGTTACATCCTTTTGGGCACGGCGGAGATCTGCAAACGGCGGCTGAGCTTGTTGGCATATCCGCTGAAGCTCTATTGGATTTTAGCGCCAGTATAAATCCGCTTGGGCCTCCTGCCGGTTTATTCGCTTATTTGGGTGAGCAACTGCCGAAACTTACCGCCTACCCTGATCCGGCATGCCGCAGGTTGCTGTCAGCAATCTCTAACCGTTATCAAACCAAGCACAGTATCGTCGCAGGAAATGGTGCGGGAGAGTTAATCTATCTTGTGATGCGTGCCCTTCCTGCGGGCAAGGTGCTGGTACCTGTGCCTACCTTCGCGCTCTATGAACAGGGGGCTCTGGCTGTCAGCAGGGAAGTTTCGCATCACTTTTTGCACCAAAATGACAATTTCAATTTAAATATTTCGGCATTCTGCGCCGCAGTCGACAAAGTGCGTCCTGTTTTGACAGTCTTATGCAGTCCTAATAATCCTACAGGCAATCTGCTGAGCCGTGAAGATATTCTGACTGTAGCTGCTGCCTGCGCAGAGCATGGAGGATATCTTTTGCTGGATGAGGCTTTTTTAGAGTTTTGCCCGGACTGGCGGCACCGTTCGCTGCTGTTAAATACGCCGCCTAATGTGCTGGTGCTCTGCTCGATGACCAAAATCTATGCCGTTCCCGGTTTGCGGTTGGGCTTCTTAGCCGCTCCCGCTGAAATTGCCGACTCAATAAAAAAGTTGCGTGATCCGTGGAGCGTAAATACACTGGCGCAGTTAGCCGGAGAATATGTGTTGCGTGACGTTGACTTTATTTACCACACGGTGAAACAGGTGAGCCGTTTGGCGCAAAAACTAGCTTGTCAACTGAGTAGTTTTTCAGAGCTGCGCGTCTGGCCGCCGACAGTCAATTATCTCTTTCTTGAAACCCTAACAATGCCCTCCGGTGTGATGCAGAAACGGCTGCTTGCAGAAAAAATCCTTGTGCGCGACTGCGGTAACTTTCGCGGTTTGCCACCCCGCTTTATTCGTCTCGCTGTGCGGACGGAAGAGGAAAATGAATCACTTGTGGCTGCTTTTAAGAGAATTTTTTTCTTAGCGGAGGGAAGATGAAGTTAATTTGGATACGCCATGGGGAGACCGCTTGGAACCGTGAATTCAGATTGCAGGGAAAAAGCGATGTTGAATTGAGCGCTAAAGGAAGGCGACAGGCAGAATGCCTTGCTAACAGCTTTTCAGAAAAGCCTGATAGGATTTTTACTTCGTCTCTAAAGCGCGCTCAGACGTTTTCTCTGCCGCTTGCCGCTCGTTTCGCTTTGCTGCCGACGGTTTTACCTGAATTACGTGAGATGTCTTTTGGCTGCTGGGAAGGAATGCGTTACGCCGATATGGACAGAGAAATGCAGCTCTTATTTGAGAAATGGTGCGCTGACCCGGTCAAAAATTGCCCGCCGGGCGGGGAGACGGGAAGAAGTTTAGTTAAGAGGGTACGAAAAGCTGTAGAGATTATCATGGCTGAGGCGGCCGCAACTGAAACTGTTATACTGGTTACACACGGCGGTGTTATTCGTGTTGCGGTTGCAATGTTGATGGGTATGGCTCCGGCTTGCGCAGCACGGATTCAGATTGACGCTGCTTCAGTCACGGTCCTAGAATACCTGTCCGGCAATTGGCGGCTTATTCGCCTTAATGACACTTGTCATTTGCAAACAGAAGATTGCTGAACAATGCAGGAATTTCTCCCTGGGACGCGAATTATTTCTAAAAAATCGGGAAAAACAGGAAGAGTAAGGGAAGTTGGTTTGCCTTTTAAAAATAAACAGCAGCAGCGCAGATTTGTTTTACTGGAGGGAGAAAAGAATGCTGAAGCCAGGATTTGAAAAGCAAATCAATCTGGAAGAATGCAGACGATCTGAAGAAAGGGAGTCTCCTGCGCAAAAAATACGTGCCAAAATTCGTTTCGATTATCAAGGCAGAGCAAGACCTTCCCGTTTTTTCTTCGGCAAAAAAAGCACGGAGGAAGCTGCAGTTGAATTGCGTCAGCAGCAGGCGGCATTGTGGCGTAATGTCCCCGTACAGGGCATTTTGATTGAAGACCTTGAAATGGGTGAAATTTATCTCGTTTTTGACGAAGACTTGGGTGCCGAAGTGGCTTATGCCCCTCTGGAACTGGAAGTATGGGCGGATTCCCTTTGTTATCTGGTGCGGTTTGCTGTCAGGGAAGAATTTCGTCGGCTTAAGATTATGGAACCTGCGCAAATTTCCTTGTCGATGCAGGATATGGAGCAAGTTTTTTTTGAAGTCCATGACCAGGCAAAAACACAGGTAATACTAAAGACAAGAAAATACCAGGATTGAAGGGCGTCTTCGTTAGGGGACAGGTGATTTGTCCCATTTTTCCGCGCGATCACCCCGCCCTTGCGTCACCCCTCCAAGGGAGGGGAATTTTTGGGAAGGGGGAGCTGCTCTGCAGGTAATTGTGATTGGCGGCGGGCCTGCCGGAATGATGGCCGCAGGTCAGGCAGCTGCAGCAGGTGCTTCGGTTATTCTCTTAGAACGTAATGAGCGTCTTGGCAAAAAATTGGCAATTACAGGCAAGGGCCGTGGCAACCTGACAAACGCTGCCGATATCGGTGAGTTTATCCGGCAGTTTCCTGGTAACGGTTCTTTTTTATACACTGCATTCTATCGTTTTACTAATGATGATGTATGCAACTTTTTTTTGGCAGAAGGAGTCCCGACTATAGTAGAAAGAGGGGGCAGGGTGTTTCCTCAGTCGCAAAAAGCGGCTGATTTGGTGGAGGCCATGAAGCGTTTTCTGCTCCGGCAAAAAGTTAAGATTTTGTATGGTCGTCGGGCTTCTACTATTCTGACAAGTGAAAACCGAATTTCCGGTGTAATTTGCGGCGATGAGCATTTTCAGGCAGATGCGGTGGTATTGGCCACCGGCGGGGCGTCTTATCCGGCTACCGGTTCCAGTGGTGACGGTTATCTTTTGGCAAAAGAACTTGGTCATACGATTATTGCGCCTTACCCTGCCTTGGTTCCGTTGGAAACGGCGGAGCCGTGGTGCAAGGAACTGGTTGGCCTGTCTTTGAGAAATGTGACTGCCCGTGTTATGCTAAACGGCAAACTCATCGCCGAAGAGTTTGGCGAAATGCTCTTTACTCATTATGGTTTGAGCGGACCTATTATTCTTACCTTGAGTCGCGTGGTAGTGGGAATTTTGGAACAGAAGCGGCAACCGTTGATCTACTTAAATCTGAAGCCGGCTTTGACGCCGGAGCAACTGGATGGGCGTTTATTGAGAGATTTTGAAAAACATGCGCGTAAACAGTTTAAGAACAGTCTTGTTGACTTGCTTCCCCAGAGGTTAATTGCTCCGGTAATTGCGTTGTCCGGAATACCGCCTGAGTTGCCTGTACACCAAGTCAGTAAAACTCAACGCGCCGCACTGCGGGAGGCACTTACCGGGTTGCCGCTGACTGTAACGGGAAAGCGACCGCTCTGCGAGGCGATTGTGACTGCCGGCGGTGTCTCAGTCAAAGAAGTAAAACCTGCCACCATGGGGTCAAAATTGATAGAGAAACTATATTTCGCGGGGGAATTACTGGATGTGGACGGCAATACCGGCGGTTACAATCTGCAGGCTGCTTTTTCGACCGGATATTTAGCGGGACGCTTTGCCGCAGGAAAGGAATAAATTCACCGGGCTCTGGCATACTCTTCAGTAAAAGGGGGGTGAGCCTGTGAATTTTGAACAATGGTTCAAAGAGCGGACAAGTCGCTTTGAACGTTTTTTGTTGCTCTCGGTGGGGGCGATGCTTGTGTTGTTGTTGGTTAGCCAAGCGCTATTAACTCAACCTGTTTTCAGGCAGATTTTTAGTTTGGTAGAGCGTCTCGAAGGGAAAGCTTATCTTCCGGCAATGCCGAGCGATTCGCCGGCAGTCACTTCGAAGACTGACGTTAAAACACATCAGCTGACTTTAGAGGTAGTCTCCGGAGATGCATCAGGTTTGCAGGTTCGGGTTAACGGAAAGACGGCTGCCGTGTTTTCGCAAAGTGGTTCTGTGATTGTTGAAGTTCAAGACGGAGATGATTTGGAAGTTTACGGGACAGATGTCGGTCAAATTGTAGAAATAAAGGTGACTGAAGTTTCAGCGGGTTTGATTTCACCTAAGCGTGGAAAAACTGTAACATTTTTTGGGCGACCCGAGACAATCAGTTGGGTTGTTGCAGGGGAAAGACGCTGAAAAAGCTTGCTAAAAAGCTGATTTTCAGCTATTATTTATCTGAAAGTGATAAGATGCAGAAGCGGTAGTTTGTGGGAGGACGTTTGCGTGGGTGGTAGTGTAGTCAGAGGGATTCGAGGAGCCATTAATGTCTCACAAAATAGCAAGTCGGAAATTATTCAGGCTACGATAGAATTGCTTACTAAAATGGCTGAGGAAAACAATCTAAGAGAAGAAGCGATTGCCAGCATTTTCTTTACTTTAACTCCTGACTTGAATGCCGCCTTTCCTGCGGCAGCCGCAAGAGAATTAGGTTGGAATGATGTGCCACTGCTAGGAGCCGTGGAAGTTGACGTGCCCGATGCGTTGGCTTTTTGTATTCGTGTTTTGATGCTGGTTAACACTGATTTAGAGCAAAATGAGGTTAAACATATATATTTGAGGGATGCCCGCTCGCTTAGGGCTGATCTTGTCAACGACAACACTTAAGTGTTGTCGTTGCTATTAAATTTGCGGAAGGAATTAGCTTATGAAACCAAGCATCGCCATCGACGGACCTGCCGGCGCCGGAAAGAGCACTGTTGCTCGCGAAGCGGCAGCGCGCCTGGGCTTAACTTATCTGGATACCGGTGCAATGTATAGAGCGATTACTTTGGCAGGGTTGCGCAGAGGGACTGATATTCATGATGCGTCAGCCTTGGAAGCATTGACAAAAACAATTGATCTTGATATTCAAAATGACAGCACCGGTCAAAATGTTATTTTTTTAGACGGCGAGAATGTTACTGAAGATATCCGTTTGCCGATTGTAAATCGCAATGTTTCTTTTGTGGCTCGTTGTCCGCAGGTGCGTGAGATCTTGGTTGATAAACAAAGAAAAATCGGCAGTCGCGGCGGTGTGGTAATGGACGGGAGAGACATCGGCACTGTTGTTATGCCGTCTGCAGAGTTTAAATTTTTTCTGAACGCTTCATTAGCGGAACGTTCCCGTCGGCGCTTGGCAGAGTTGTCTGCAAAAGGGGAAGAGTTAGAGTTGGAACAGATGATGAAGGAAATCGCCGCTCGCGATAAAATAGATTCAGAACGGGAAGTGGCACCGCTAAGACCTGCCGAAGACGCTATTTATCTGGACACCACTTTAATGACGATTGAAGCAGTGGTAGAAACGATTGTGAGGGCGGTGCGCAAAGAAGAGTAGAACGGGGAGTGGTTGCGTGTTTTACTGGGTTGTGCGTCAGATTTTCAGTTTGATTTTTAGATTTCTGTTTCGTTGGGAGATTGCCGGCCGGGAGCATTTGCCGAGCAAAGGGGGCTGTATCCTCTGTTCGAACCACATTTCTTGGTGGGATCCTCCGCTAATCGGCTGTCTGACAAAGCGAATTGTCCATTTTATGTCTAAAGAGGAAATGTTTCAGATTCCTGTTTTTAGCAAAATTATGCCATTGCTTCACGCTTTTCCGGTTAGAAGGAACAGCGCAGACCGCAGGGCGATCAGAAGAGCGCTGGAGATCTTAAAGAGCGGCGAGGTGCTGGGAATTTTTCCGGAAGGAACACGCAGTCGCACCGATGAATTGTTAGTGCCTCATTCAGGCGTAGCGCTGATTGCTATTAAAAGTGAGGTGCCTGTGGTTCCCATTGCGATTATCGGTTCATTTAAGATATTACGTCAAATCAAAGTACGTATCGGCGCGCCAATTACTTTTCCGGAGTATTACGGCCTGAAAAATAAGGCGGAACAGCTTGAAGAGGTAGCAGGCAAGATAATGCAGGAGATTGACCGCTTGCGTAAGAGAGGATAAAACGGTTGGGGTGAGTTAGCTGAAAATTATTCCGGCAGAACACATCGGCTTTTGCAGTGGCGTAGCAAAAGCGGTGGAGCTGGCTCAACAGGCAGCTCAAAGCGGTACCGTTTACTGCTTAGGAGAGTTGGTACATAATGAACGTTTGTTGACAGAGCTGAGCAGGCAGGGCGTGGTATTTGTGGACGATCTGGCTGAAGTGCCGGACAACGCCACCTTACTTATCCGCTCTCACGGTGTTAGTCCGGAAGTCCTTAAAAAAGCAGAAGCAAAGAAACTGGCGATAATTGATGCCACATGTGCTTTTGTCAGGAACCTGCAAATTTTAGCGGCCAGACTTGTCGGCGAAGGCAAACAGGTTGTAATTTTGGGGGATCGGCATCACCCGGAAATCGTTGGAGTAATGGCTTGGGCGGGTCAAAAGCCGTATGTGTTTGCTGATTCAAGTCAGTTAGCAATCTTAGAGAGCCTTAAGCCGGAAAAGCCTGTAGCTCTGGTGGCGCAAACTACACAAGACGAGTCATTGTTGAAAGAAGTCGGTGAAAAATTAACAGCACTTTTTCCGGTGGTTGAAAGATATAATACTATTTGCAAGGCAACTGCTTTTCGGCAGGAAAATGTTCGCAGTTTAGCAGGTGTTGTTGATGTAATGGTGGTGGTTGGCGGCAAGAAAAGCGCTAACACAAAAAAACTGGCAGATATTTGCAAAAATAGCGGCATCAGAGTAATCATTGTTACAGAAGCAGCCGAGCTTGATTTGAGTCAGCTGCAAGGTGTAAGGACAGTAGGGGTTGCCGCCGGCACTTCGACACCCCACTGGACGATAAAGGAGGTCATAACTAAGATGGAGAAGATGGAAAAGATGGAAAAAGAAAAAAATAGTGAAGAAATTCTGAATGAGCAAGTAACTGAAGACAGCGGGCAGGAACAGGAGCCGGCAGAGAAAATTGCGATGAATCAAGCCGGCTGGGAGTTCTCTGTGGGAGACGTGTTAAAAGGTGTCGTCGTTCAAATCTCTGAAGAGGAAGTACTTGTTGACATTGGTTACAAGAGCGAGGCCGTTCTCCCGCGCCAGGAAGTAATCTTAGCTGCAGATCAGGAACTCTCTTCCGTATACAGCTTGGGACAGGAAGTAGAAGCGGCAGTAAAAGCAGTTGAAGAACAGGAAGGAAAGATTGTACTTTCCCGTAAAACCATAGAACGAAAACAAAAGTGGGCTGAATTGGAACAAGCTTTCGAAAATGGGACAGTCATGACCGGTCGTGTAAAGGAAGTCGTCCAAGCCGGCATGGTGGTGGATTTGGGCGGCGGATACGAAGGATTTATGCCCGGCTCCTTGGTGGATGTCACCTTTGTTCCTGATTTCAGCGTATTTTTAAACGAAATGGTTTCTTTTAAAGTTATTGAGATGCGCCGGGAAAAGGAAAAGTTGATTTTGTCCCGTAAACAAATTTTAGAAGAAGAAGCTGCGGAAAAGAAGAAAAGAATCCTTGACTCCTTAAAGCCTGGTCAAGTAATCAGCGGCACAGTAAAACGCCTCACTAACTTTGGCGCGTTTGTGGATGTGGGAGGAATAGACGGTTTGGTTCATATTTCCGAAATGTCTTGGAGCCGTATTGATAATCCCGGAGAAATATTGAATATAGGCGACGAAGTTGATGTTAAAGTAATTGATGTAATACCGGAAAGGGATCGGATAGGCTTGTCTCTGCGACAAGCGCAGCCTGACCCATGGACTAAAATTGCCAGACAGTTCAAACCAGGTGATCTTGCCGAAGGGAAAGTGACTCGCATCGTGGATTTCGGAGTTTTTGTGGAATTGGCTCCCGGTGTCGAGGGTTTGGTTCATATTTCCCAGTTGGCTAATCATCATGTGAAGCAGGCCTCTGAGGTAGTGCAGCAAGGCCAAATAGTAAAAGTTAAAATTTTGGATATCAATACCGATGCTAAGCGAGTAAGTTTAAGTATGCGTGAAGCAACTCCGCGTCCCAAAAAAGAAATTGCAAAAGAAGTGCAGCAGCCTCAGGATGCCGGTACCGGCGTGACTCTGGGAGACGTCTTTGGCAACCTGTTTGATTTGAAAAAAGAAAATTAATAAGGAAGAGTGTTATGTCACGTCAAATATCACGACAGGAAAGAAAACTTGAACATCTCTGGCATGCAGTCCGTACAGATCTGACAAGTGCTGACTTTAGCGATGTAAATCTTGTGCATAACTGCCTGCCTGAGGCAAGTTTAAATTCTGTGGATTTATCTACCCAACTGGTTGGAATCCGTTTTAAGTTGCCTTTTTTTATCAACGCGATCACAGGTGGCGTGGAAGACGCCGAAAATATTAACCGTGAGCTGGCGCTTACGGCAAAAGAGTGCGGGCTTGCTTTAGCAGTCGGTTCCCAGATGGCTGCTGTGGAAGATCCGCTCTATGCAAAGACATTCCAGGTGGTGCGTGAAATTTACCCCGAGGGGATTATTTTTGCCAATATCGGTGCCTATGCAGAACCGGAGATGGCACAAAAGGCAGTCGAGATGATTGGTGCCGATGCTCTGCAAGTTCACTTGAATATTCCTCAGGAGTTGATGATGCCTGAAGGGGATACCGATTTTCGCGGCTATCGGCGAAAGATCGAAAAAATTGTGCGTGCTGTTCGAGTGCCTGTGATTGTTAAAGAAGTCGGTTTTGGCGTTGCCAAAGAGCAGGCCGCCATTTTCAAAGAAATTGGTGTGCGAGCGATTGATGTCGGCGGCAAAGGCGGCACAAATTTCATGGAAATTGAACGTAGGCGCGGCCATATAAAAACAAATATGGATCTTATGGATTGGGGGGTTCCCACCTCCATTTCTATCTTAGAAGCAAAAGCAGGCGCTCCCGGCTTGGACATTGTCGCCTCCGGAGGCATTAACAGCGGTTTGCTTGCAGTTAAGTCGCTTGCTTTAGGCGCTAATGCTGTAGCTGTGGCCGGCATGGCCGCCAAGATTCTTCTTTCCGAGGGAAGAGAGGCTTTGGTTTTACGCTTAAAGAACTGCCTGAAAGAATTAAGAATGGTTATGGTTATGTTGGGTTGTAGTTCCGTCGAGGAATTACACCGTGCTCCTTTAGTCATCACCGGCGAGACTCGCGAATGGTTGCAGGAACGTGGTTTGCGGTTCGACAGAGATCAATAGTTAAAAGTATTGCAAATTAGCGGTGCATTAGATATAATTTCTAACCAAGGGAAATAGCTGCTGAATTTGTCATAATTCTAATACTAATTTCCTGGAAAGTTATTCACAAAGGAGTGGAGACAGTTGGTGCATGAAAGCCTAAATCCGTTTGAAATTGTCCAACAACAGATTTGTGAAGCTGGAAAATGCTTAGTCTTGGATCCGGCTATCGAGGCGGTTCTCAAAGAACCAAAGCGCGTACTTATTGTTACTTTTCCTGTTAAAATGGATGATGGTTCAACCAAGGTTTTTAAAGGGCTGCGGTCACAGCATAACGATGCCATTGGTCCATGCAAAGGGGGTATTCGTTTTCACCCTGATGTGACAATTGATGAAGTAAAAGCTCTTTCGATGTGGATGACTTTTAAGTGCGGCGTTGTGGGACTGCCTTATGGAGGCGGTAAAGGAGGAGTCATCTGCAATCCGAAAGAAATGTCGCAAGGTGAGTTGGAACGAGTAAGCAGAGGCTTCATTGAAGCTATTTCTTCGATTATTGGACCGGACAAAGATATTCCGGCACCTGATGTCTATACAAATGCGCAAACTATGGCGTGGATGATGGACACCTTCAGCCGTCTGAAAGGCAGCAATCAATTTGGCGTCATTACCGGAAAACCTTTGATTTTGGGCGGATCTCTCGGTAGAAACGAAGCTACTGCCCAAGGTTGCATCTACACCATTATTAAAGCTGCTGAAAAATTAAACCTTTCGCTGAAGGGTGCTTCCGTTGCGGTTCAAGGTTACGGCAACGCTGGTTTTATCTCCGCTCGTTTACTGCATGAACTTGGTTGCAAGCTGGTTGCCGTGAGTGACTCTTGCGGTGCCGTCTATAATGAAGCCGGCATTGACCCCCATCTCCTCTATGATCATAAACGAACTACAGGTTCTTGCATTAATTACCAGGATTACAAGCGGATCACCAACGAAGAATTGCTGGAATTGCCTGTTGATATTTTGGTGCCGGCCGCGCTGGAGAATCAGATTACCTCAGCGAACGCGGCAAGAATTAAAGCAAAGATTGTGGCAGAAGCTGCAAACGGTCCGACTACGCCGGATGCGGACAAGATTCTTTTCGCCAACGGGACAATGGTTCTGCCTGATATTCTTGCTAATGCTGGCGGCGTAACAGTATCCTATTTTGAATGGGTGCAGAACTTGATGAATTATTACTGGTCTGAGCAGGAAGTTTTAGATAAGCTGCAAGTTATCATGTTTAACGCTTTTGAAAAGGTTTATGAAGCCAGCAAGCAGTTTCAGGTTGATATGCGTACGGCTGCTTATATTGTTTCTATTAGCCGTGTTGCCCAAGCGATTAAAGTAAGAGGCATTGCGTAGTTAGACAATAAATGAAGAAAATAAGTTTTTATGGAAGCAGCTGCGGACACAGCTGCTTCTTTGCGTGATAGTAAATTATTCCGGGTTTTCACCATCTCCGCTGCTTGTCTGAAGAGGCATAAATCCTGGCGATTAGGTTAGCCTATTTATTAGCTGAGTGCAAAAAACGGAGGTACAAGGCTCAATGGCATTAGGTACTTTTTTGCTGGTGGCAGTTGCAGTTTTGATCTACCTTGGGGCACTTCAGCATGTGCTGGACAGGCTGCGTCTGACCGACCAATCTGCATTAGGCTTTGTCGGTGCTATGGTGGTCGGGGGATTTCTGCCTGATATTCCCGTATCTGACAATGTCTCTATAAACATTGGCGGCGGTATTGTTCCACTTTTCTTAGCCGGTTATTTGCTAGCAAAGGCAGACACAATTAAAGAAAAGACGAGAGCAGTGCTGGCAGCGCTAATTACTGCGGCTGTAGTATATACCACTATGAAAATCATGCCGGCAGAGCCTACTTATAACCGTTTTCTTGATCCCATTTATCTTTATGCAATTATAGCGGCAGTGGTTGGATATTTAGCCGGACGTTCCCGTCGCTCAGCATTTATAGCCGGTTCAATGGGTTTGCTGCTAACAGACATTATCTCCAGGGTTGAAGTTGCCTTTAGGGGTGGTGCCGGGCAACTTTCAATCGGCGGAGCCGGCGCTTTTGATGCGATAGTTGTTGGCGGCATTTTAGCTTTGCTTTTAGCAGAAGTATTCGGGGACACGCGGGAACTGATTCAAGGCTCTCCTCCTAAAAGCTCTTTTAATGAAAAATTTACTCTGGAATCAGTCAGGAAAGAATCGCCTCAACGTAAAGATGAGGAGGTATTTAAAAGTGAAGACTAAAACTTTCTTCTTGAATCCGGCGATAGTGCTCGCATTATTATTCACCATCTCCGTTCTCAACGTCCTCATTGAGGCAAATGAGCTGTCAAAGTTAAAGAAAACATTTGCTGAATTAGAACATTATGCTGTGAAAGCCACGCCTGACAAGCCTCCGGAAGAGAATTTCCTGCAGCGAATAGACCGTCTGCTGCGCGACGCTATTCCCGTTCAGCAGAGAGCAGGAGAGGCTTCAAACGGACGGATCGAAATTCTCAACTCACACGTCGAGCCGGCAGTCCCCGGCAAAAATGCCCTGGCCTTGCTTAGTGTGATCTTGGTTTTCTACGCTCTGCTTGCCGTCATTGGTGTGTGTATGCTAACTAATATTGGCAGAAAAATTGAAGACGGAGAAAAGAACGGAGGTTGATGAGGTGAGCAATGTTATTTGGGGCATTGCCACCGGGATCACTGTCGGTACGCTTGCCAGATACTTGATGATGCGCCGCGACGTAAGGCAGTATCCTTCGTATCCTCACGCGGTAGTAAATCATCTGTCGCTTGGTTTCCTGGCAGCTACTCTGGGCGCGGTGGCCATTCCCGCCTTGGCGGCTGAAGAATACACTGCCGTAACGTTCTTAGCTTTAGCTGCCACACAGTTTCGTGAGGTACGCAGTATGGAGCGTCAAATGCTGGTTGCCCTGGAAACATCGAAACTTGTGCCTCGCGGCAAGGATTTTATTGAAGGCATCGCCAGGACGTTTGAGGCTCGCAATTATCTAGTTTTGTTTATCGCTCTGCTCACCTCCGGAGTCTCATTTTGGCAGGGTCCTGTTCTTGGCATTATTGCGGGGATTGCAGCCGCCGCTTTTGTCCGCAAATTTATTGGCGGAAAAGCAATAAAAGACATTGCCAAAGTTAGAGCCGGCGAACTTCGCTTTGAAAAATATAATCTTTTTGTTGAAGACATTCATATTATGAATGTTGGTCTGAAAAAAACACGCAAAATCTATGAAGAGCGGGCAAAAGCTGTCGTACTGGAACCATTCGATGATAATGCTCGAGAGATACTGGCTAATGTTGGTCAGCGACAGGCGATTGCTCATGATGCCGCCTCCCTGCTTGGAATTTACCGCGATGTTGATACTGCAGAATTTACACCGCTTCTGCGGCGCAATAAAGATACGGGCAGAATCGGGATGATTATCCTGCCGTTGGAGCCGGATACAGAATGTCTGCTTCAAGCTGTGCGGCATGTGCCCGTCTTGGAAAGTGCCGTTGCCAAGCCCCTGGCATCCAGTGCAGGTCGTTGTGCGTCTGATTAGGAGGAGATTAACTTGAATGTATCGGTAAGGAAAGTTATTATGGCCGCCGTAGCTATAGATGGGAAAAAAGTAAGCGGTGTGCCGGTTTTTTCCGCTGAAAACGAAGAGGAGCAAGCAAATATGGCTACCATTCTTTCACGCGTGTTGGAAGCGGTGGTACATGATATGGGTAATGGTGTGTATATTGTTGTGAGACATTAAACAGTATCTTGCAGAGCGTAATCGGAGGCAATATGGCAGGGAAAAAAATAATATATCATTGCTACGGCGGCGCTCATTCTTCAGTGACTGCCGCCGCAATTCATCTCGGTAAACTCTCAGCTGAAAATACACCGACAACTGAGGAACTGCTGACTCTTAACCTTTTTGACCGACTGACAAAAGAGGGGCATGGAGAACTGCATCTAGCCGGTGTTGATGAATGGCAGAACCAGGTGTATTCGGTGGGCTGCAGAAATGTGGGGAAAGCCATGGAGCGAGTGCTTCGTGAAGTGGCCGACATTTTTGCTCCGCAAGAGCAGTTGATTTTTGTAGATACACTGCATTGTGTGACAATCAAAATGAGGATTGGCGGATATATTTCGCGGCGCTTAGGGTTAATAGAAATCGGTCGTCCTATTGTGCTGCAAGGGACTAAGGAAGCCTATCCCCAATTGGTTGCCTTAGTTTCTCTTATCAGAAATGAGGTGGCTGGTTGATTTATCTTTTTCTGGGACAAAACGATCTTTGTTTGCCGGTTACTGCCGCGGCTGTCCGGTTGGGTTTGTTAAACAGCACATCACTGCCGGTTTATGATGATTTGACAAACCTGCCGCACTTTCGCTCCGTCAGGAAAGAAGATGAGGGAATGCTTCGTTTTATGGGAGAAGACCTGCAGGGAAATAAAATTTATGTGACATCTGTAAAAGGACATCCTGAAATCTTTATCCGAGGAATAAGCAGTCTGCTTTCCGTCTGTCAAATACCAATGCAAGAGATGGTAGTTATTCCTTGCATAGCAGAAAACCCACAAGTCAGTCGACTTTGCAGAATCATTACATTGCTTGGACTTAAAGAATCGGCGGCAAAGCTGGTCAGCCGGGTTGTTCGTAATCGGTTTAGTGAATTGGCGGCCTACTCTTGTGCTAAATAGTGTAAATCATCCTATTTACTATCGTTAGTACCGCAGGCGTCATGACAATTTGCTTTAACCGAGAAGCGAGGCAGTCATAGCAGAACGAAGGGAAAGGTTAGAATGGTTGATATCCGGACTCCGGCAGAAAACCGGCAGGAGAGTTTCTGTCAGATTGATGGCTTGGATTGCGCGGATTGTGCCAGGCAGTTGGAGGCGGGAATTCGCCGCATCGAGGAGGTTGATGAAGCAGTTCTTTCTTTTGTCACAGGCAAACTGCACTTGCGTTTCCGAGGTTCGCTTGAACCGGTCCGGAGGTTGGTGGAAGCTCACGGGTATAGGCTGCGCAACAGCAGCGCTCTGGGAGTAGAGACGACGAGAGTACGTGTGCGTGACGCTCTTTTATCTGTGCTTGCTCTCTTGTCGGCAGTTATCGCAGTGCAAATCTACCTGCCGGCAGTCAAGTTTTTTCTTTTTGTGACAGTGCTGCTTGGCGGCCACCTGACGTTTCGCCGAAGTATTATTGCTTTAAAACAGCGGCGACTTGATATGAATGTGCTAATGACGATAGCTGTAGTCGGCGCGCTCATAATTAACGAATGGTGGGAGGCGGCTATAGTAGCCATTCTCTTTGCCACCAGTCATGCTCTTGAGACTTATACTTCAGAAAAAAACAGAAACTCTATTCGGGCTTTGATGAACACTTTGCCGGAAAGTGCCCACCTGCTGGTAGACGGCGTGGCGGAAACAGTTTTGGCGGATACGGTAAGAAACGGAGCAGAAATCCTGATTCGCCCCGGAGAGGCAGTACCTTTGGACGGGATTGTTCTATCAGGCATTTCATATACTTACGAAGCTGCTGTTACCGGTGAATCACTGCCAGCCGCTAAACAAGCGGGGGCAAAAGTTTACGCGGGCACATTAAACGGCAACGGAGCGCTGCATGTCAAGGTAACAGGTACTGCTCAGGATTCTACGCTGTCGAAAATTGTACGGTTAGTGGAAGCGGCGCAGGAGCGCCGTCCGCCTTCGCAGCAGTTTATAGATCGGTTTGCACGACTATATACACCGGCGGTAATCTTTACTGCAGTCAGTATCGCTCTGCTTGGTCCGCTTGTCGGTCAACAAGGCTGGGAGCTATGGTTTTACCGTAGTCTGGCTTTGCTGATTGTGGCCTGCCCTTGTGCGCTGATAGTTTCTACACCTGTCACTATTGTGGCGGCATTAACAAATGCTGCCAAGCAGGGTATTTTGATTAAAGGCGGGCTTTATCTGGAAGAAATGGGGTCAGTAAATGTAGTGCTCTTTGACAAAACGGGTACGCTGACAAAGGGAATTCCCACCGTTGTCAGACAGATTACATATGGAGACTTCCCGCCGGACCGCTTGTTACAAATTGCTGCCAGTCTTGAGTATAATTCCGAACATCTTCTGGCGGATGCCGTCCGTAATTATGCGGCTCAAAAAAAGATTGAAATCAAGAAGGTTGAGGGTTTTATAACTTATCCGGGCAGGGGAGTGGCAGGCTCTATTGCAAATAAACGCTACCTGCTGGGCTCAAGAGATTTTTTGCTTGAACAGGGAGTCGCTGTGGATGAACTGGACAAACAGTCATCAGGAGGAGAAACTGTGCTTGCTTTAGCTTCAGAGTGTAGACTTCTGGGAGCGCTTTTTGTTAGTGACACTCTGCGAGATGAAGGTTTAGCCGTTATTTCGGCATTGCGCGGCAAGGGGATCGATAAGATTGCCATGCTGACGGGGGACCGTGAGGGCGCGGCAAAGCCCTTAGGAAAAAAGCTGGGGATTGTTGATGTTTTCGCCGGTCTTTTGCCTGAAGAAAAAGAGGAAGCAGTACATAAAATGCGTCAGGATTACGGAAAAGTAGCCATGGTTGGTGATGGCATAAACGACGCCCCGGCACTAGCTTCCGCTAATGTTGGTATCGTTATGGGAGCTGCCGGTAGTCCAACAGCGCTGGAAAGCGCCGATATAGCCTTGCTGGGCGATGCTCTTGAGAAACTTCCTTTTTTGATAGACCTTTCCCGCAAAACTGTGAAAGTTGTTCGTCAAAATATTGCGCTTGCCCTCCTTATGAAAGGGCTGGTTATTATGCTGGCATTACACGGCTCGCTTACCTTGTGGCTGGCTATCCTGGCTGATATGGGTGTCTCTTTGCTGGTTACCATGAATGGGATGCGCCTGTTGGTTTATAAAAGCCCATAAAGAGAATAGCCCGCATCACTGTGCAAAAATTTAGGAAGGAATATGTCACCCACCGCATATATTTATGCCGAGGGGGTGAAAAGATGGAAGGCAAAAAATGGTACCTTTCAAGGACAATCTGGGTCAACATTATCGCTTTTGCTGCACTATTACTCAAGTCAGAAGCCGGAATTGCGCTGACGTCAGAAGAGACGGCAGGAATTTTGGTGGTGCTTAACTTAATACTAAGGATGATTACTAAACAACCGCTGAGGTACTAGCAGCGGCAGACGGCGCAGATTATCCGAGGTCTGAAAGCTCGCAGCATCGAGATTTAACAGGATACGAGAGCGAAAAATTGGCCGCAGCCTTTCTGGGGAAGGGTTTGCGGTTATTATTTGACATGACCTCCGGCGATATAGGATAATGATGACAGCAGAGTAAAAGAAGGTGTGGGTATGTTGCGGGGTAAACAGGTCGAGAGGGTTGAAGCCGGCTCTATTGCAGCAGAACTAAAGATTGGCCCGGGTGATGAAATTATTGCAGTTGACGATGTAGAGCCGCAAGATATACTGGAATGGCATCTGGCGGAATCCGCAGAGGAGCTTGTGCTGACTGTTAGGCATGCCGGCGGCGAACTTGCGGCTTATGAGATTGAAAAAGATTACGATGAGCCGCTGGGAATTGTTTTTTCCTTGCCTACTCTTGATCGAATTCGCTCCTGCCAAAACAGATGTGTTTTTTGTTTTATAGAGCAAATGCCGGAAGCGATGCGCGAGACACTTTACATTAAGGATGATGACTATCGACTGTCTTTCTTGTCCGGCAGCTATATTACGCTAACAAATCTGCAGGAAGAAGATCTTAAACGGATTGAGTCTTTAAATTTGGCTCCCCTGTATGTTTCTGTACATACCACAAACCCTCATTTGCGCAGGAAAATCATGAACCATTCTCAAGCGGGAGAGATTTTGCCGCTGCTCACGCGCTTGGCAAAAAGCGGTATTACTTTTCAGACTCAAGTTGTGCTTTGTCCGGGATTGAATGACAGGCAGGAGTTAGAGAAAACTATCAGGGATCTCTATTCGCTCTATCCAGCAATAAAAAGCTTGGCGGTTGTTCCCGTGGGTCTTACCGGTCACCGGGATGGTTTGTATCCTTTAGTTCCCATCGATCGGAGCCAAGCTCTTTATGTCTTGGAGCAGATCAGTCGCTGGCAGCAAAAGTGCTTGGCTGAACAAGCAACGCGCTTTGTTTTTGCTGCCGATGAATTTTTCGTAACAGCAGGCGAGGAGATTCCGGCTGCTGCATATTACGAAGACTATCCGCAATTGGCAAACGGCGTGGGATTAGTGAGATTGCTTTTAGACGACTGGAATGCTTGGTTAAATAGACTGCCTCTTAAGGCAGGCAGACAGATTTCTGCCACTGTCATAACCGGTGAATCTGCAGCAAAGTATCTGCAACCGATAATTGATTGTCTAAACAGGATTGATGGCGTGCAATTAACACTGGTTTCGCCGGAAAATCATTTTTTTGGCGGGCATGTGTCTGTAACCGGTTTGTTGACTTACCATGATATAATGAGAAAGTTAAGCAAGGAGAATGTTAAGGAGAGGCTTTATCTGCCGGCAGTAACCTTAAAGGAAGGCAAAGAACACTTTTTGGACGGGTATACAATAAATGATCTCGCTTCGGCGTTAGAGACTGACATCAGGGTTGTAGAAAACCTAAACCAGTTTCTTGCCGATTTGTTTGAGACTGAAATGAGGTGACCAGTTGTCTTTACCGGTAGTAGCAATTGTGGGACGACCTAATGTAGGTAAATCAACAATGTTTAACCGCTTGATTCAAAAAAGAGTGGCAATTGAAGAAAGCACTCCCGGCGTAACACGTGACCGCATTTATGGACGTGTGGAATGGACAGGCAGCGAATTTTGGCTGATTGATACCGGAGGGTTGACTTTCGAGGAGGACAAGATCTCCCAGGAAATTTACCGGCAGGTAAAACTAGCCTTGGATGAGGCAAATCTGATTATCTTCTTGGTAGATGTCCGCAGCGGCCCGGTCTTCCTCGATTTTGAAATCGCCGCGATGTTGCGAAAAAACGAAAAACCGGTTATCCTGGTCGCCAACAAGGCTGAATCGCCTGATCTAGTTGCAAGCATAGCCGAATTTTATGCGCTCGGCCTAGGTGAGCCATATCCCACATCTGGGTCGCACGGTTTAGGAACCGGAGATCTGCTGGATGAAATTAAAAAGTGCCTGCCGCCGGGAGAAGTTGCCGAAGAAAGAGAAGATTTGCTCAGGGTGGCGATTATCGGCAGACCTAATGTGGGGAAATCATCTTTGGTTAATAAAATTGCCGGTACGGAGCGGGTGATTGTTACCGATATCCCCGGCACCACCAGAGACTCGATTGATTTATTAATTGAACAGAATGGGCGCAGCTATCTTTTTGTTGACACAGCCGGCATTCGGCGCAAAAATAAAGTTGAAGAAGCGGTTGAATATTATTCTGTGCTGCGCTCAATCCGTGCTGCAGAAAGCGCCGATGTCGTACTCATGCTGCTTGATGCTGCCGAGGAAATATCTGAACAGGATAAAAGGATTGCAGGGATTGCTCATGAAGCGGGAAGAGCGATAATTCTCGTAGTTAACAAGTGGGATAAAGTAGAAAAAGATGAGAAGACAATGGATGTCTTTCGTGAGAAAATCAGAAAAGAATTGGCTTATTTGAGTTATGCTCCCATTCTTTTTATATCTGCTTTAACAGGTCAGCGGGTTCAGCGGCTTTATGAATTGATTGATTACGTCGCAGAACAGCATGCCATGCGCGTAAAAACTTCCCGCCTGAACGAACTGTTGGCAGACGCCACAGCTGTCGTGCCGCCGCCCACAAAAAAAGGCAAACAATTAAAGATTTATTATCTGACACAAATACGTGTAAAGCCGCCTACTTTTGCCGTGGTCGTAAACGATCCGGAACTGGCTCATTTTTCTTATCTGCGCTTCTTAGAGAATAAGCTAAGAGAATCATATGGTTTTGAAGGTACACCCATCAGGATTGTGGTGAGGAAGAAAACGAAGAAGGAGGAAGGCTGATGAATATAATTGTGGCGCTTATAGCCGCTTATTTAATCGGTTCTCTTTCATTTGGTCTGATGGCGGGCAAACTTCTCCGCGGCATAGATATTCGTCAGTACGGCAGCGGAAATACCGGCAGCACCAACATACAGCGTACGCTTGGTACTGTGCCGGCTATTATTGTTCTGCTCTTGGATGTTGGCAAGGGGTTGGCTGCCGTGCTGCTTGCGAGAGCGCTGACCGGCGCTCCAGGCGTAGAAATGCTGGCGGGAGTGCTATCGGTGTTAGGACACAATTGGCCTTTGTTTCACCGTTTTAAAGGAGGCCGTGGTATTGCCACCAGCATCGGTGTCCTCATGGGCTTGTCTTGGCAGGTGCTAACCATTGCGGTTGCCGTCGGTATGTTCATTATTGCTGTTACACGATATGTTTCGTTGGGTTCTATCATTGGGATGCTTTTAGTCCCTATATTAATGCTTTTTTTTGATTTGCCGACATTGCATATTCTTTTTGGCGCAGTGCTGGCTGTTTTTGCGGTTTGGCGGCATCGTCAGAATATCTCGCGTCTGTTGGCTGGGACGGAAAACAAGCTGGGGAAAAAAACAAGTTTGCTTAAGAGTGAAAAAAGGTGAATGGGCGATGAAAAAACTAGCTGTTATCGGAGCAGGAAGCTGGGGAACGGCCTTAACACTACCTTTGGCAGAAAACTGCTCTCAATTTGATTTGTGGGCTCGAAGGCCTGAATTATGCCGCATCATTCAGGATACGGGAATTAATCAGGATTATCTTCCGGGAGTTAGGATTCCCGCAAATGTAACTGTTACCTCTGATTTAGAAGCCGCCATCAGCGGCAAAGATGCGCTCGTACTGGTAGTGCCTTCTCATACAGTACGTGCCATGGCTCGACAAATTGCGCCGTTTCTAAAAAAAGATACTATTATTATTAATTGCGCGAAAGGTTTGGAAGAAGATACTCTTCAACGGATTTCAGAAATATTACTGGAGGAATTACCCCACTGTCGGCCGGCTGTGTTATCCGGGCCAAATCATGCGGAAGAAGTGGGACGCATGATTCCTTCGGCTACAGTTGTATCTGCTCACACCAAAGTAGTGGCGGAAATAGTCCAAGATTTATTTATGACATCCTTTTTTCGCGTGTATACAAATCCTGATTTTCTCGGCGTGGAAATAAGCGGCGCCTTAAAAAATGTGATTGCTCTGGGAGCAGGGATCTCTGACGGTTTAGGTTTTGGTGATAATACAAAGGCTGCCCTAATGACTAGGGGTCTTTCGGAAATTGCCAGGTTAGGCCTGAAAATGGGAGCCAATCCCTTAACTTTTGCCGGCCTTGCGGGGATAGGAGATCTGATGGTGACCTGCACTTCAAAGCATAGCCGTAACCGCAAGCTTGGCATAGAATTAGGTATGGGGCATAAGCTTCAAGAAATCCTTGCCGAAATGCGTATGGTTGCTGAAGGGGTTCGCACTACCCGGGCTGCCTGGCAGCTAGCCGAACAGTATGGCGTGGAAATGCCGATTACACAACAGGTTTATGAAGTCCTTTTTAAATTTAAAAATCCTCGCAATGCTGTGGAGGATTTAATGAGACGCGGCCGCAGGCATGAAATGGAAGAAATTGTTCCGGAAAAGTGTCAGACATGGTGAGAGATTCAGCCGAATAGTCAAATAAATTGAAACACTCTGCGTAAGAGTGTTTTTTTTGCAGAAAAAAATTATTAAACGCATTTCTTTTGTCTTACCGTTTTTTTCCTGCACAAAAGTAATAATCCCCGAACTGACTCATATAAATATTAGTGCTAATACTTGCAGCATAATTTTAATATTGCGATATGCTTTTGGTAACTATAAAAAGTTTAACAGGGGAGGGATACTTTTTTGTAGCATCAATCCGGGAAATACCTTCTTCCAAGGGGAGAGGGAAGGTTGAGGGATATTTCCATCCCTCTGATGGTGCCCCAGCTTTTTAGGGGCATGCGCGTTTTTCAATATATACTGAGTAAAAAAGGAGGGAAACAGTTTTGGTGAAGTTTGATCTGATTCAACACATCATTGAAAGAACAGGCGGGGATATATATCTGGGTGTTGTAGGTCCTGTCCGCACCGGCAAATCTACTTTCATCAAGAAATTTATGGAGCTTGTGGTTATCCCCAATATTCTTGACCCAAGTGACCAGGAGCGCGCACGTGACGAACTGCCTCAAAGCAGTGCCGGCAAAACAATCATGACTACAGAACCAAAGTTCATTCCGGATGAAGCAATTGAAATCAAAGTTAGAGGCAGTATCGCCATGCGGGTGCGGCTGGTAGACTGCGTAGGATATACAGTACAAGGTGCAGTCGGTTATGAAGATGAAGGCGCCCCGCGGATGGTAACCACACCATGGTTTGACTATGACATTCCCTTTGAAGAAGCGGCTGAAGTAGGGACAAGAAAGGTTATCACAGACCACTCAACCATAGGCATAGTCATTACTACCGACGGTTCCATTTCCGACATTCCCCGTCCCGATTATCTTCAGGCAGAACAACGGGTAATTGAGGAGTTAAAGGAATTAGGTAAGCCTTTTGTGATTCTCTTAAACTCCGCACGCCCATATTCTCAGGAAGCGTTGGCATTGAAGGAAGAACTGACTGATACATACAATGTGCCTGTAATTCCTTTCAATGCTCTGCAATTAATGGAAGAAGATGTGAATCTTGTTTTCCAGGAAGTGCTCTACGAATTCCCGGTGCGGGAAGTAAACATAAACCTGCCCAGTTGGGTGGAAGTAATGGATGCAGACCATTGGTTGAGGACAAAGTATAATGAAATCATTCGCGAAAGCGCAACCGGCGTAACCCGTCTGCGCGACGTGGACAGTATGGTGGAAAACCTTAGCAGCAAAGAGATTGTCGGTAACATCATCCTCAGGGAAATGGAACTGGGGACCGGTAAAGCGGTCATTGAAATCCAAGCTCCTGAAGAACTTTATGAGCAGGTTCTTTCAGAAATTTGCGGTGTTGCGATCGAGGACCAGGCAGACCTGATTAAAATCCTCAAAGAAAGCGTCGCCGCTAAGCGAGAGTACGACAAGATTGTTAGCGCCTTGGAGGACGTCCGAGAGAGTGGTTATGGAATCGTCCCGCCACAGCTTGAAGAAATGACATTGGAAGAACCGGAAATCATCAGGCAAGGCGGTCGTTTTGGGGTTCGTTTGAAGGCAAGCGCTCCCTCGTTGCATATTATTCGCGTTGATGTAAGGTCGGAATTTGCTCCTACCGTCGGCACAGAAAAGCAAAGCGAGGAATTGGTCAACTACATTATGGGTGAGTTCGAGGAAAATCCGGATAAAATCTGGAAATCTGATATCTTTGGCAAGTCACTCCATGCCCTAGTTAAAGACGGTATCGGCGCAAAGCTAGGTAATATGCCCCCAAATGCTCAGGATAAATTGCGGGAGACTTTGGAAAAAATCATTAATGAAGGAAGCGGCGGGCTGATCGCTATAATTCTTTAAAAAGGAAGCCGGCTTCAATCACTTTGAACTGCAAAAAACTGAAATAATTCTTCAAAGGGTGTGAAATCGGTACCGGTTTCGCGTCCTTTTTATTAGTATTATTTTGCCTAAGAATAGGTTGCAAAAGAGTTAAAGTCTGCCGCTGCGCAAGATAGCAAATAGCAGCCAGACCGCCATGATTCCAGCCAATACAAAGCCTGCTTCAATAATCGGTAACCGCCAAAGCAGCGTTTCTCCGGTAATACTGACGACTAAAGCGGAACCAATAATCAGACCTGCCATAATCAAACTGAAAGAGAGTAGGATGACACTAAAAGAAAGTCGATTAATCTGTCTATCCAAATGTAGAAAAAGCTTGTCTAGGTCAGGATAGTTTAGCTGGAGCGGGAAGCCCTCAGCAGATGTATGTTCAAAAATTTCATCCAGACGTCGAGGCAGGGAAAAGAAAAATGCCGCAGCTTCCGATCCCTGTTCAGTTAGTGTTTCGCGAAAGGCTGTCAGCGAAAGGCGCTCGAGAGCCAGTCTTTTGGCATATGGTTTAAGCAGCTCAATCAATTTGATTTCCGGTGCTAGTTCTTCTATTACTCCTTCGAGCGTCATTATCGTTTTGCCTAGCAGAGTAAACTCAGCAGGAATACGAATCTGATGCTTAAAGGCTAAGGAAAAGATCTCACGAACAGCAATTCCTAAGTTGATTTTACTCAATGGTAAATCCAAATATTTTTCCATTAACCGTTCAATATCGTGGCGGAGAGCTTTGCGATCAACCCGTCGGGAGACAAAGCCGATTTCGGTCAAGGATGAAACAAGCAAGTGAGCATTGCCATTAACCACGCCAATAAGTAAACGGGTGAACTGTCGGCGGCGCTTGCCTTGCATTTTACCGACGATGCCAAAATCCATGAAAACCAAACGTCCGTCTTCGGTAACAGCTAAGTTGCCGGGATGAGGGTCGGCATGGAAAAACCCATGGATAAAGATTTGTTCAAACATAACATCTATTAGCCGCCTGGCAATTTGCGCGCAATTATGACCTGCTGCCGTTAACTTGTCCGGCTGGTTAAGTTTGATGCCATTAACTTTTTCCATGGTTAAAACGGCGGCTGTGGTCTGGGCAGGATAAATACGGGGGACAATAATATCCTCCCTGAGCAGCATATTTTCACGAATTTGGGCTGCATTTTCCGCTTCATTGCCAAAATCCAACTCTTCACGGGTAGCACGCTGCATTTCCAGTACAACATCGCTTGCGCGGTAAACTTTCCCCCACAATGTATGTCTGTCGGCAAATCGAGCAGCATCCAGCAGGATTTCCAGGTCGGTTTCCATTTGTGCTGCGATTTGAGGACGGCGGATTTTGACTACGACTTCATTACCGTCCGACATCCGGGCGGCATGAACCTGCCCGATTGAAGCGGCAGCAAGTGGTTCGCTTGAGATTTCAGCGTAAATTTCAGTTAAAGGGCGACCCAACTCCTGCTCGATAATTGCAGCAGCTTCAGCAAAAGGGAAGGGAGGCACATCATCCTGCAGGGTTGAAAGTTCCTCGATTAGATCGCGCGGCACCAAATCGGGACGAGTAGAGAGCAGTTGCCCGAGTTTAACAAAAGTAGGGCCAAGATCGAGTAAAAGCAGACGCAGGCGCTGAGCGCGGGATAGATGTTGCATGACACGCTCTTTTTCAGCAGTGCGAAGGAAGGAAGGGAGATAAGCTGTAAGACCTAGTTGAGTTAAGATATGTCCGAAGCCGTGACGTACTACGCTGCGAACAATCTGCCTGTAACGTTTCAAGTGACGATAGCGTGGGATACAAACCACCCCCATTTTCGCTTAGGGTGACAAGGGGACGGGGTACTTGACACATTTTTCCGCCAGTCACATTTACGCCCGGTAAACAATTCCCCTATTAATTCCTGTTAGTCTAGAAATCTGCCTTATCGAAAGATTATATTCATCCTTGAGCTTTTTAAGATAAAGATTCCTTTGCGTTTTCTCCATCTCTTGTAATTCAGGTTCACTTTTGATTTTACAAAGGGCCTGAATGATTTTTGCGGCCTCCTGGTCGGAGATGCAAAATCTCTCTTCCATATCCAGACAGGCATCTATTGTCCCAATATTATGATGTTCTTTAAAATAATGTACAGCTTTGATTTTGTCTTCATCATAAACCTTAAACGTAAAACCCACATCCACCAGACTGAGCTTATTTCTATTTTCATTAATGTACGATCCGTAGCTGCTCCAGTTGTAATGTCCAAGCTCTTTTACTAGGCCTGCTTTGCAAGGATTCTGGTGAATGTACCTAAGAACGGTTAAAAAATACTCATTATCTTCAACCGGCTCGCTTTTAAATCGATCCTGAAAAAGGTTGCCAATGCGTTCATATTTTTTATTATACCAATAGACATAACTACCGCATATCCTGCGCATGAAATGTGCCATTGGCTCAACGCCGACTTGCAGCAACAGGTGAACGTGGTTACCCATTAAACAGTATGCATACAGACTATAGGCACTAATTTCTTTATAACGCTGCAATACATCAAGAAACTTCTGGTTATCTTCCCTGTCTGTAAAGATGTTTTGCCGATTTATCCCTCTTAAAATAATGTGATAAATTCCGCTATTACTCTTTTTTCTAGCACTTCTTGGCACAAACAACACCTCGCTGTCAAATTAACACAAAAGTGGCAATGTGTCAAGAAACCCGTCCCCTTGACACGTAATCAAACATGTAAAGGTTTGTTCTGTTCATGCGAGTAGGCAATTTTTTTGTACTTATTGATTTCTCTCTAGAATAACACTGCAGTCAACGTTTCTCCTCTGACTTGGGAAAGTTTAAAAGCTTTATCAAGCAAAAAGACCCTGCAAAATTGCAAGGCCAAGTCGAGAGCTAAAATAAGTAATCAAAATAAATTGCTGTCAAAACTGTTGTCAAAAACAGTTTTTTGACCTAATTTCGGCGGTTCCAAAACCCCGGAACCCTTGATTTTATTGGTCGGAGCGACAGGATTTGAACCTGCGACCTCTTGACCCCCAGTCA
>JAGXRV010000019.1 GCA_018335695.1 Clostridium sp. | reverse complement strand
AACTTATGCTTACTTTAGAGATATTTTAAAGGATTCAAGGGTTAAGATTATCAATTATGATCAACCATTCAATTATTCACGAATTAATAATCTTGCTGTAAGAGCTGCTAGGGGAATTGTACTAGTTTTCTTAAACAATGACATCGAGGTGATCAATAAGGATTGGCTTCGCGAAATGGTTAGCCATGCTATTCGCCCTGAAATAGGGGCGGTTGGAGCAAGGCTTTATTATCCAGATGACACTGTGCAGCATGCTGGTGTCTTCCTTGGATACAAGAGGAAAGCAGGACACCTTTATAGATACACACCTCGTTGCTGGATGGGTCATTGGGCGCGTGGAGTATTGACCCAAAATCTTACAGCTGTTACTGCAGCCTGTATGGCCTTAAGAAGAGATGTCTTTGAAGCGGTTGGGGGCTTTGACGAGGAAAACTTCTCGATAACCTTTAACGACGTTGATCTTTGTCTGCGCATTCATCAGAAAGGATTTCGCAATTTGTATAGTCCTTTTGCGGAGTTATACCATCTTGAGTCTAAAACAAGGGGTTTATTGGCTATACAAACTGAAGAAGATTACTTCTTCGAGAAGTGGAAGAATTTGCTGAGAAATGACCCTGCTTACAATCCAAACCTTACATTGGAGTCAGAAAACTTATCCCCTGCTTTCCCGCCGCGCCTTTATCATCCTTGGATAGGGGAAAAGAGAATAGCGCAAAATTCTGGCGATTTCCCCATTGTAACAATTGTTACCCGAACCAAAGGAGAGCGTCGGGAGTACTTGAATCAGGCACTTAGTTCAATCTTTCGCCAAACCTACCGCCCGATTCAGATAGTTATAGTGGAAGACGGATCTGAAAACATTCGCTCTCTGCTTGAGGCAATAACCCCACCGGATGGAGTTACGATTGATTATGAATCTTTGCCTAATAGAGGGAGATGTTACGCCGGAAATCACGGACTTCAGATGGCGCGTGGTGAGATGGTCTGTTTCTTGGACGATGATGATCAATTGTTATATGATCACATTGAACTTCTTGTTGGCCATTTACTTGCCAATACGTGTGCGGCTGGAGCATACTCTTGCTCATGGGAGGTGCCTACTGAAGTGATTTCTGCTCGACCTTTTCGATATGTAGAAGGAACAAAACGACTGTTTGGGCGGACCGATTTTTCATTGTCGACCCTTTGGAATTATAATTTTATACCGATTCAATCCCTATTATTTCGAAGAGAGCTTTATATAAGGCATGGAGGATTTTCTGAGGAATTAGATTGTCTTGAGGACTGGGACTTATGGCTTAGATATAGCGCTGAAAGGGACTTTATATTTGTCGATAAACCTACTTCCTTGTTTCGAATACCTTCGAATGATAGCGTACTATTAAAACGTAAAGAAGAGCATTTGAATTACCTGCCGGTTATAAGGAGGCGACAGAATGAATTGGTTGAAAAATACAAAGGCACACAACATCATAAAAGATTAAAGGATGCATTAATGTCGTGGGAGTAGGAGAGAGCAGGGTGTAGGACTAGCTTAAACTCCATTGTTTCTTTGTTTCGGATAGATCCCCAGAGATAGTAGTATGA
Organism: Clostridium sp.; assembly: GCA_018335695.1. Taxonomy (GTDB): domain Bacteria; phylum Bacillota; class Dethiobacteria; order Dethiobacterales; family Dethiobacteraceae; genus GPS1B09. The sequence continues at coordinate 6,013 of JAGXRV010000019.1, read as the reverse complement.
CTTGAGGAACTATGTAGATAATATTGATTTTCACAACGTGTTTTTTGAGGTGATATCGTGGGCCCAGCTAGTGTCCAGGTTTTATTATCGACATATAATGGCCAAAAATATATAGAAGAACAGATGGACAGCGTATTGAATCAAGATTACCCGGAATTGGGAGTTCTTGTCCGCGATGATGGTTCAACAGATGCGACTCTAACTATGCTTGAGAAATATGCAGGCATAAAAAATGTGCAAATATTTCAGGGAAAAAATATAGGGGTCGTAAGAAGTTTTTTTGCGTTGCTGGAGGTTTCTTCGCCGGAAATGGAATATATAGCTTTTTGTGATCAGGACGATGTATGGCTAAAAGATAAGGTTTCACGGGCAATCGGCAATTTAAAAAAATATGGTGATACGCCGGCAATGTATTGCTCCCGGGTCACATTGGCGGATGAAAATTTAAAAATATTAGGTTATTCACAGATTCCTCGGCGGGAACCCTCTTTTGCCAATGCGTTAGTTCAGAATGTTGCAACCGGATGCACAATAATAATCAATAATGCCGCCAGGCAGCTGCTTTTAAAAGAACTCCCGTCAGCGATTTTAATACACGATTGGTGGATTTACCTAGTTGTCTCTGCGTTTGGAAAAGTAATTTATGATGAAGAGTCCAAAATATTATATCGGCAACATTCCTTAAATATGATTGGCGAAAAAAGTGGTCTGCTCGCGAAATGGCTTAGAAGAATTAAAAGATTTCTGAAGCAGGGCAGGATTCCTTTTGTTACTGTGCAAGCAGAGGAATTTCATAGGATATTTGGAGATTATTTGCCTGCTGGTAAAAAGCTTATCCTGGATCGTTTTATAAATGAACGCAGCACGTTTATGGGTCGATTACGTTATGCTCTCAGGGGTGAGACATACCGCCAATCAAAGCTTGATGACCTAATTTATCGGATATTGATTATTTTTGGTCGCATTTAAGTTTTCTGGAAAGTTCAGCGTGAGTTATTCTTACTTAGGAGACAGGCGCAAAGAGCCATAAAAAATAGCAGCCACTAGTCTGGCAGGAAATCTGCTTCGGCTTGTCGAAAGAGAGCACAAATACTGTTTACAGGGAGCAGCTATGGGTAAAAAGAGTCGTGAAAAACAGCAGCAAAGGCAAGCGGTTGCGCTTAACAATGGTTCGAAAGACCGATTGGTGCAGGATGTTTTTGAACAGCCCGTTTTGTTTCAAGCGTTTGCTCTATTTGCTTTTCTTGGTTTGTGTGTCTTGCTTTTTTATCCTCCCTATATGCGTGCAATGTTTTTTACATTGGAGCAGCTTCCTACTCATTTATTGACTTATGCTGTTTTTTTGTTGTGGTGGGCTGTTAAATATCAGCGCAGAGATTTTACTTTTTTGCGTGAGCCGCTGGATTATATCATTTTTGCTTTTGTGCTTGCTTATGTGCTTTCTTTCACGGTGGCGATTAATACCCGCGGGGCGATTCAGGAGTTCCTTAAAGTCAGCAATTACTTTTTGGTTTATTGGTTGGTCTCTCAGCTTGCTCAGATAAGAAAAGCTGCCGGATTTTTACTTTTGAATGTCTTGGTGCTTAGCGCTTTAGGTGTGGCGGTGCTTGGGCTGGGTGCCGCGGCCGGCAGCTGGGAGGTGACCGGCGGCTATATAGAGGGGCGGATTTATTCCACAATTCAATATCCCAACAGTTTGGCGGCCTTTCTGACCGGGACATTCCTTGTTTGCCTTGGGCTTTGGCAGACTGTATCCTGGCAATTAAAGCAGTTTTATGTTCTTTTGCAGGGGCAGAACGAGTCGCGACTTCACGGGATTTTGCTCCGGCAGTTAAGGCTATTTTACGCTTTGGCAGCATTTTTGCTGTTAATTACCGCTATTTTGACTTATTCACGCGGCGGCTGGCTGATTATGCCCGTTTTTTTCTCGTTATATGTTGTCTTGATGCCGCGGACTAAGCGCTTGGATGCGGCGCTTTTTATCGGTTTAGTTGCGGCTGTCAGTGCGGGACTGACACCTTTTGCCGGAAGGATTGCGATGGCCGGTCAGGAAGGCAGGCTTTGGCTGTTGCTTATTGTCGGCTGTTTGCTGGTGCAGGCAGGTCAGTATCTGTTAATTGATTTGAGGGGGCGTTTGAGTCGTAAAGTTCTCATGGCTGTCGCGTGCTTGCTTGTTTTTTTGTCTTTTGGCGCTATGGCAGGGTATGTTCACCGCACGCTTGCGGCTCCGCTGCGTGTGGAGCAATCTGGTATCGAGCAAAATATTGCTGTTCTGCCCGGGGTAGATTATAATTTAAGCGTGGAGGTTTTATCAACCAACTTAGGGAAGGCTCCTTTTGCCTGGCAGCTGACAGTTTTGGAACAGAAGCCGGGCGCCGGTTTGAATATACTTTTAGAGCAGCCGCTTCAGCAGAACAGGGAATGGGAGGCAAAAGAGTTTTCCTTTACTACCTCCGAGGCGGCAGAGAGAATTGTTGTGCGGTTGCAAAGCGTGCATCCCGGGACTGTTGCGGAGTTTGGAACAGTCATTCTAGAGGACGCTGATACAAAGCGACAGTTGGAGTTTGAATGGAGCAGGCTGTTGCCTAGGGTGTTGTATGAGCGTTTGTTTGGTCTAGACCGTGAGAGAAATGTGGCGGAACGCTTCGTCTTTTTTAAAGATGCCTGGGAAATTATCAAGGATCACCCTTGGCGTGGTCTTGGCGGTCATGCTTGGAGTTCTATTTATTTCATGTATCGGTCGGCTGCTTACAATACGACGGAAGTTCACAATCATTTCTTACAAGTATGGATAGAAACGGGTATTATCGGTTTTCTGCTTTTCCTGGGTATTTGGCTCGGCTTCGTTTTTACTTCTTACCGTCTTTATCGGCAGGCTGCTGTTGAACAAAAAGTTCTTGTTGCGGCTATCGCTTGCGGGGTTTTGGCGGTCGTCACGCATAGCCTTTATGATTTTAATCTGTCTTTAGGGGCTATAGCTATTTTCGTTTTTGGCTTAATGGGCGTAAGCCGTTCTTTTACGGTAAGCACGGAAATTGTTTCTCCAAAAAAGGACAGCTATAAGCCGGTGTTGGCAGTTGTAATTATTCTAGGCTTGGCGGTCTTTGTCACCCGGCTGCTGATAGGTCATGCTGCTTTTGAAGAGGGAAATAGGCAGATGAGACTAGGTATGCTCCAGCAGGCTGTAGGTAGTTTTGAACGTGCTGCGCGCTTTGATCCGTTTAATTCGATGATTAGGTTTAGTTTGGCTGAAGTCTATGACATTTGGGGAGCTCAGACAGAAAATCAGGATTATCTAGTCAAAGCTAAAGAAGAATATCGGGCCGCCTATGAGAACAATAGCTATAATCCCTTATTTGCCAATGCATTTGGCACTTTTCTCATCAGGGCAGGCTTGTTTGAACAAGGGCTTGATATATTGCGTCGCACTATTGATTTAGATCCGCTTTCTTCCGCACATTATCGTCATTACGCTGTTTCTTATTTGCGGGCTGCCTATCCTTTCTTTAAAAATAACAATCGCGCGACAGGGCAAAGCTACTTGTCAGGCGTTTTTGCCATCAATGAGCAGGCTCAGGAACGATTTGCAGATCCCAGTATTATTGCGCTTTCTTTAGGACAGGCATATTTTATGCTTGGCAATTATGAACAGGCAATGACGCACTTAGAAAATGCTTTATTAATGGAGGAAGACAAAGCGCATGCTTTGATGATGTTGGCGCTGATCTATGAGATAAGAGGTGATAGTGCCAGACATCGGGAGTTTTTCGATCGCGCTATGGGGCTTAATCCTGCCAGTGAAGGAACTTATCAAGCCTTTAAAGATTTTTAGGGGAGTGATGGCGTGAACCAGCTTGCTAATCTTTCGCAAGGGAAAAGCAAAATGTCTTTTCCCGTTTGGCTCGTAATGTTGGTTGACGTATTCTTGGTAAATGCAGGCTTTGCTTTGGCTTTTTTATTCCGTTTTGGTTGGCAGGTTCCGGAAGAAAACTTACAGGCCTACCTGCAAATTTTACCGTATATTTCTCTGATTACGCTCGCTATCTTTGCAGGTGTCGGACTGTATGAAGTAAAAAGGTCTGCCTATAGTCATGTTGCAAGGCTGATTGCCGTGGGAGTGGCTTTGACTTTTATGACCACTATGGCGATGGCTTTCTGGCAAAGGGAGTTTGCTTTTCCGCGCAGCGTTTTTGTCGTTGCGCCGCTTTTTCAGTTGGCGGCTTTAAACTTATGGCGAAGCTTGACGCTGCGGCTGGAGAGAAAATGGCACGGCAGGAAAAGATTGCTGATTGTCGGAGCCGACCAGGATGTTAAAAGGCTTTTGCCAAAGGTATTGTCCCTGCCTACAGGCTGGGTGGATGTGGCTTGCGTTTATCCGCCGGAGGCTATGGACGAAATCCATCATGCGCTGTTAAGTGTGGATGCTGTTTTGCTGACGGAAGAAGTCCCTCCTGCCGGTAGGCGCGAAATCTTAATCAAGTGTTTTGAGTTGGGTTGCGAAGTTTTTGTAATTCCTGACCTTTATGAAGTGCTGTTAAAGAAATCATTAACGAACAAAATCGGTGATACGCCGATTATTGAAGTGCCGGAAATCTTTGTTCCGCCGCTGGCCTTGTTTATTAAACACAGCCTTGACTTTGTCTTTGCTTTGATTGGCTTGATAGTCTCTTTGCCTGTTTTTTTAGTCATAGGGTTGTTTGCCAAAGTAACTTTTTCAGGGCCTGTTTTTTACACGCAGGAGCGTGTCGGCAAAGAGGGGAAGATTTTTACTGTTTTTAAATTTCGCACTATGGTAGTAGATGCTGAAAAGTCGGACGGCCCAGTTCTGGCTTGCGAGAATGATCCGCGGATTACACCCATGGGGCGTTTCTTGCGCCGCACCCGCCTAGATGAGTTGCCGCAATTATATAATGTCCTGCGGGGTGAAATGAGCCTTGTTGGACCAAGACCCGAGCGGCCGGAGTTTGTCCGTCAGTTTCTGGAAAAAATACCGGAATATAGGCACCGCTACTTGGTGAGGCCGGGAATTACGGGGTTGGCTCAAGTCCGCTCACAATATTCCACAACCGTTGAAGATAAGCTGCGTTACGATTTAAACTATATTGTTAATTATTCTTTATTGCTTGATTTGAGAATTCTGATGGAGACTGTGCCGACCGTTTTTTCAAAAGAGGCGGCTGCAGGCTGTCGGGAAATTTCTGAAACAGACGATATTTTTCGTCGTTTTAGTAATGCTGACTCAAAAACTATGAAACTTTAGGCGTTCGGGAATAAGCGATGAACGTCTAAAATAGAGGGCGGATAAGCCGGGATGCAGCCAAAAGTCTTATTTATTGCACATGTGGAAAACCATCTCTTGAACTTTCACCAGCCGTTTTTCAACTTTTTTCGGAGCAATGGCTGGCAGGTGCATGTCGCTACTAATACGGGAAGAAGGCGGGAAGAACTTGACAGGCTGGGTGTCGTCTGTCACCATGTTAATTTTGTCCGCTCACCTTTTTCTCTTGCGAATATTGGAGCTTTTCGTCAATTGCGCCAAATAATGGAGCAGGAAAGATTTGCGCTTGTGCATGTGCATACGCCGGTGGGCGCTTTTCTGGGGCGTCTTGCGGCAAGGCTTACTGCTACAAAGCCCGTGGTGTATACTGTCCACGGCTTTCATTTTTATCAAGGTTCTCCCGTCAGAAATTGGCTGTTATATTATCCGCTTGAAAGGCTTGCCGCACGCTGGACTGACGAGTTGGTTACGATTAACAGGGAAGATTATGAGCTTGCTAAAAGACTTCCCCTGCGGGTCAAGGGTGCCGTTTCCTTGCTGGGAGGGGTAGGTTTGGATTTGCAGCAATATTTTTGCCATGAGAATGGTGTTCGCCGGAAAATGAGGGATAGCCTGGGCTTTAAGGCGGATGATTTGCTTTTGCTTTTTGTGGGTGAATTCATGGCAGGGAAAAATCACCTGCAGTCTTTTCGGGCGTTGCAAGAACTTGCGCTTGAGCGGGAAAATATTTTTCTT
>JAGXRV010000018.1 GCA_018335695.1 Clostridium sp. | reverse complement strand
TGCAGACTATATCCTCATGGACAGTTGGTTTACGCAAGCGCCTCTCCTGCGAAAACTGGTAGAGAAGGAAATGCATGTCATTGGTATGGTAAAGGAGCTAAAACAGCGCTATCTCCACAAAGATCAGAAACTATCGCTCAAAGAGCTATTTGAAATAACCCCCAAAAACCGTAAAGCTGCTATCATGGGCTCGGTCGTTGTACAAACAGCTTGTGGAATGCCCTTAAAGATTGTATTTGTGCAGAATCGTAATAATCGTCGGGAGTGGCTAGCAATCCTAAGTACAGATATTGGTTTGGATCATGCTGAAATCGTCCGTATTTACGGCATGCGCTGGAGCATAGAGACTTTCTTTAAGTTTGCAAAATCTTATCTTAAGCTAGGCACAGAGTTTCAAGGCCGCTCGTTTGATATGCTTATTAGCCATACTACAGTCGTATTTACACGATACCTCGTCCTGGAATGGGAGCAAAGAAACAATTGCGATGATCGCACGTTTGGCGGGTTATTTTACCTGTTTTGCGATGAAGTAAGAGATATGGATTTAAAGAGAGCCCTTCAACATCTCATGGTATTTATCCTTACCATTTTAGATAAAAAGTCCAAAGGCGAAAAAGCTTCTATTCTGTGTCAACTAAACAATTGGATTAGCGGTTTCCCCAATTACATCAAGGGTTTACTGGCTAATTTGAGCTGCGAAAGTTGAGACTATTAGTTTATCTGTTGCTCAAAAGCTGTACAGGCTTTTTAGTTGAGGCTATTCCTGCCAAAAGATATCCTCATGAACAACCTGACCAGGTTTTATATATACCGTACCAGACCCTTCATTACCTGTTATCAAAGAAGTTAGCAGGCTCATATCCCCTTTAACTTCCTCAACAGACCACCCAAAAAAATCGGCGATTTGCCTGACCTTCTCTCTGTAGCGATTTATGTCCTTCATCCCGGGAGTCGTGATTAACAAAGCTTTAGTATATCTTCCATAAAGGCTTTCGATTAGAATCCGAGCCTTTTCTACACCGTACTGTGTCTTATATTCCAGGTATTCTTCGAAGGGATTGCGGCCATAATCAAGCCATCCCTGGCTAAAGAAGTACGTACCAATATTTCCTCTAGCGATTTTAACATATTTTTCATTGGATCCCAGTAATAATCCCAGGCAATCATGCGTCCGCGGCAAAATCATCGGCACTTTGGGCGATATAAGTCCTATCAGTGCATTCGAGCACCGACCATATCCCAGGATGATTAAGTTATATTCCTGACTGTTGTCGATCACTTCTTTTAGCTTCTGGTGCAGTTTACGGGGATTTGCATGATAAGAGTAATCGAGGAACTCATAGTCAATTTCTTCCCTGAATCCGAGCCACTCAACTTCATTCTTTGACGAAGCACAACCAATATACTTAACCCTCATCGTATCCCCCCCATATACCAAAATGCTTTGAGTCGTAAAATATAACTCAAAGGGAGTGAGCAGAGCCGTCACTAGGACAGCTCTGCTCAATTAGTTAAATGTTGCAGCAAGCCTACAAAAAAATTGTTACTTTATTTTCCATTAAGAAAAACTTTACGCTAATAACTTTTTGCAGAGCTCCACAGCTTCATCAGCCGTTTCGGCCCAACCATCAGCTTTTATTTCCTCGGCCCATGCTTTACTGGTAGGACCTCCGCCGATTACAATCTTAAATTTATCACGGGCGTTTTTTTCTTCAAGATACTGGACTAATTCCTTCTGCGCTTTCATGGTAGTAGTTAACAGAGCACTAGCCGCAATAATCCGGGCTCCGACTTCTTCAGCTTTGGCCAGAAAAACTTCTGCCTTCTGGTCAATACCGATATCGAAAACTTTGAAGCCGGCAGCAGTTAATAATGCACCCACAATATTTTTACCGATATCATGGATATCCCCTTCTACTGTGCCTAAAACAATTTTTCCGGAACCTTCGTCCGAACCGCCCAACTCGGCAATTGCAGGTTCCAGGATGGCTAGCCCGGCCTTCATAGCATCGGCGGCCATCATCACATCAGGCAAAAAAGCCTCCCCTGCTTTCCAACTGTTACCAATTTCTTCAATGCCTTTAATAAATCCTTCCTGTACCGCATCTACCGGGTTCAGTTTTTCTTCAAGGACCTTTTCCGCCAGCTCTGTTGCCAGATCTTCATCACCATCGATAACTGCTTCTTTTATTTCTTCAAACAATTCCATCATAACGGGTTTCCTCCTTTTTGTTCATCTACAAAACTTCTGCTGAGCGTTTCGCAATAAATTCATCCAAAGCGGTTTTTAATTGTTCATCCAGAGCAGGCGGAACATACGATGCCAATACATCTTGCCATCTCTTGTGTGCCCGTTGGTTGGTGTCAGTGCGTTCCTTCGCCCAACCGTCATAAGACTGGCGATCACTAAGTTCAGCTCTGCGCAGCTCCACTTTATGGTTCTTTCTCGTATGCTTTTGTGTCAGAAAATGCCCTCCGGGACCGACTTCCCTGATAATATCAAACGCAAACTTCTCTTCTGCAAAATCGATGCCCCGGATATAACGTAAAACCATACCGGCGATTTCATCGTCTACCATTAATTTTTCAAATGACATGGCCATGTAATACTGCAGGATTCCGGCGGAGTGCAGTACAAAATTGTTCCCTGTTGTACTGGCTGCCAATAAAGTCATCATTGACTCGTAGCCGGCCTGTGTATCCGCCGTTTTAGCATCCGTCAGTCCTCCACCGCCACGGCTGGGTACTCCGTAAAACCGAGCTAGCTGGGCGCTCGCTGAGTTAAACAGGGCACACTCCGGATTCCCGATAGCCAGCGAGCCTGTTGCCATATCAGTAATCGCCGAGGTTGAGCCGTAAACAACGGGGGTCCCAGGGTTAATGCACTGAGTCAGCGTAATCCCGGCCAAAACCTCGGCATTCTGAACCGCTAACGATCCGGCTAGAGTCGCCGGGCCGGTCGAACCCGCCATTACCAACGCTGCAATAACCATAGGCTGGCCCGCTTCCGCATAAACCATTAACGCTTCCAGCATCCGATCATCATACTTTAGTGGTGTTACAGAGTTGATCAAGCAAATAATAGCCGGTTTTTCTTTAATTACATCTTTTCCACCGAAAAGGATAGCTGCCAATTCAATGGAATCTTTCGCCTTTTCTGCTCCTGAGGCACTGCCCATAAAGCACTTATCGGAATTGATGATATGACTGTACATCATTTTCAGGTGCCGAATCCGATCATCCACATCGGAGGGTTCTACCACGTTGCCACCTGTCATATGCAGATTCTTGCTGGCACCCGCCAATTTGATAAAGTTATCATAATCCGCCATAGTAGCATTCCTACGGGTGCCGTCCGCTTGATGAACAAAGGGTGCCCCATAACCAGGCATATAGATGATGTTGTCTCTGCCGCACACTACATTATTTTCGGGGTTACGGGCATGGAGAGTAAATTCAGCCGGTGCTTTCTTCACCATCTCTTCCACAAAGTCTCTCTGAAAAAAAACTCTATGCCCTTCAACTTTCAGTCCTTGGCTGCGAAAAACCTCCAAAGCCGGTTCAAAAGAAAACTCAACGCCAATCTCTTCGAGTATTTGTATTGTATTCTCATGAACCAACCTGACCTGTTCAGAAGTCAGAATGTCAAACTTGGGTAGCATTCTTGGACACCTCGCTTTCTGTTGATTTCCTCTGCTCAGATTGTTTCCCTAGTTGCTGGTCCTCATTCAAACCTTTATAGATGCTATAGCACATGACTAACATGATCAGCATGAAGGGGAAAGCAGCAGCGATGGACGCTGTCTGTAGTGCTTTTAAAGCCGCGGTGCCGCCCACTAAAATCAGCATAATGGTGATAGCTCCCTGCGCAATTCCCCAAAAGCCCCGTAACTTTTCACTTGGATTCATATCTCCACCCGAGGTCAGCATAGCTAACACGTAGGTAGCCGAGTTGGCGGCTCCCACAAAAGACGCAACAATCAGTACGATGGCCAAAGGAGCTGTGATTTGATAGAAAGGCATCTGCTTTAGTGTTACGAATAAAGCTGTGGTGTAATTCGCGTTAACCGCCGCCTGAATGGCCCCGTTGGAAAGTTGATCCAAGTTAAAAGCAGCTCCACCGTATATGGCCAGCCAGATAAAGGAAAAGCCGACAGGGAGAAGAGTTACAGCTAGGACAAACTCCCGGATGGTCCGGCCCTTGGAAACCCTGGCTACAAATTGCCCGACAAAGGGTGCCCAGGCTATCCACCAGGCCCAGTAAAATACAGTCCAACCGTTAATCCATTCTGGGTTGCCCATCCATAGGGTTTGCCCGATAAAATTCTGTAAATATGAACCCAAGGTATCTGTTAACGTATTCAGGATGAATACTGTCCCGCCAAAGAGGAAGATAAAGACCATAAAGGCCACAGACAGCCATACCTTTATATTGGCTGCCATCTGCATGGCTTTATGCAGCCCGGATACAGTTGCCAGGGTAAAAATCACTGTTATCACGGCAATAATGATTGAGACAGTAATTGGAGTAGCAGTTATTCCCCAAATATATTCTAGACCTGTGGCAATTTGGCTGGAACCTAATCCCAAGCTGGTGGCGACTCCAAAGATAGTCGCAAAAACTGCCAGAATATCAATAGCTTTGCCAATCGGTCCGTGTACCCTCTCACCGATGAGCGGATAAAAAGCGGAACTAATCAGGAAGGGCAGGCCCTTGCGGAATTGAAAGTACGCTAACGCCAAACCTCCGATTGCGAAGATCACCCAGGCATGAATTCCCCAGTGGAAAAAGGTGATCCGCATAGCCATATGCATGGCTTCCACTGTTCCGCCTTCTCCTACGGGCGGGGAAAGGTAATGCATAATTGGTTCGGCTATTGACCAAAACACAAGGCCGATCCCCATGCCTCCCCCAAACAGCATGGCAAACCACTGAAAATTGGTAAATTCCGGCTGGTCATCGTCTTTTCCTAGCTTGATGGAGCCAAAACGGCCAAGAGCAATGCCAAAAGCGACGACAATGAAGATACCCACGGCCAAAAGATACAACCATCCGAAATTAACCGTTAGGAAACCAAAGACTTTGTTAAATACTTCGCTCATCTGAGTCGGCAAAAACATACTGAAGGCCACAAACAGTAGCGCAACAGCGGCTGAAACAAATAATACCGTGCGGTCATTCGATTTGCCAGGGCTTGTCATTTTTAATTTCCTCCATTCTTTACTCACCATTTTTATTTAGTCTTAGGCACCAGTTTAAAATATCTTCAACAATGGATGCTCGCTTGTGCCTAGCTTGGTTCCGGTAACCTTATTGGTATATGCAATCATGGCGTCGGTCGTTGCTACTGCCCGGTATACCCACGGGGCATTAATTATGGGACCATAGAGGATGAAGTCTCCGCCCTGAGTAATTGGATAAGTGAATACGGATGCTCCGGCCACCTCAAAGAAGGGACTTCCCTTCGAACGCATCTTCTTCCATAGGTAGAGAGCATTGGATGGTGCACAACCTCCCGGGTAACCGAATTTTTCCTTTACATCGTAGATGGCTTTTGTCGTCCAACTATTACTCGCAACATCAAGCACCCCCGGATCAATCATGAACTGCTCGATCCCCGCCCGTTTAGCGGCAGCAATAAGGCCTTCATGCTTTTCATCCCCTTGCAGCAGTTCCACACGTTTTGAAGGTTTCAGGTGCTTTTTACTAAAGGCTAAAATTACCGCTGTTTTGACGCCATATTCTTTAATAGCCGCCAATTCCTCTTCGGTGTAATTCTCTTCAATAGAATTGTAGATAATTCTGTTGATGGCAGAAGCATCGTTCGCAAAATGCTTCAGGGCACCAATCCGTACGTCCGGGCTGACGCTGTCCAAAAGGATAGGAGTATCCGTGTGTTTAAACACAAACTCAGCATATTTTACCAAAGCTTCAACAGTATCACCAATCACATCAATAATTCTTGGATTACCGGTCTCCGCACTCAGCTCCGCTTCCTGATCCAGCAGGGCTTTAGCTGCAGTTTCATCAAAAATACCCTTTTGAGTATCCTGCACAATTTTATGCCCGCGGTAAAACATGCTACCGATTAAAACAGTGGGATACTCTCCGGGCTGACCACCAATTTTCACTCCATTAATATCGTACACGTGCTGTTCTGCCGAAAATCTAAACACTAATTATCACTCTCCTATCTTCTTTCTGCATTGCGTATTTCTTTAAGCAGTGCATAAGTCATACAAACCATAATTAGCATAAACGGGAAAGCGGCAATGATGGACGCAGCCTGCAGAGCGGTAAGCCCCCCTGTCAACAGTAATACAATTGCTATACCTCCCTGTATCCCCCCTAAATAGATTTTAGTAATATTCTTGGGTTCCAGATTCCCACGGGACATAAGCATGCCTACAACAAAAGTTGCCGAATCGGCCGAAGTGATGAAAAATATGGTGATCAAAATTAAGGCTAGCCCTGATATTAGACTCGTCAGTGGATAGTATCGCAGCAGCACGAACAGGCCGGATGAAATATCCCCCAGAACGTTTAAAACCATGTCCTGTCCTAAAACACCTGCCAGGTGCAGGGCTGCTCCCCCAAATACGCCCATCCAGAGAAAACTTAGCATTACCGGAGCAATCAGGACACCCAGAACAAACTCCCTAATCGTTCTCCCTTTAGAAATCCGGGCAATAAATCCGCCGACGAAGGGTGCCCATGCTATCCACCATGCCCAGTAAAATACTGTCCAGCTACCAACCCATCCCGGACGGACGGCAGGATCGGTGTTCAAACTCATTGCCAGGAAATATTGCAGATACTGACCGACTGTGCGGGGGATTAATTCCAGGATAAATCCTGCTGGGCCGAATACAAATACTATCAGCAGCAGCATGGAAGCAAGAGCTAGGTTTATATTGCTGAGAAGCTTAATTCCTTTGCTTATTCCTGCCACAGCCGACAAAGTGAAAAGGAAAGTAATTATAACAATAATCGCGACCTGAACTGTTACTGAGGCCGGAATACCAAAGAGATAGCTCAATCCGCTGCTGATTTGCATAGTACCTAATCCGAGTGAAGTGGCTACGCCAAAAATAGTAGCAAATACGGCTAAGCCGTCTAATATTTTACCGCCACTCCCATAAATGCCTTTGCCCAATATGGGTGCAAATGTTGAACTGATTAACATCGGCAGTTGTTTTCTATACGAGAAATAGGCTAAGGACAAGCCAACTATTCCATAGATAGCCCAGGGATGGATTCCCCAATGAAAAAAGGTGTACCTCATGGCTACAAGTATGGTTTCCTGCGAAAAAGGTTCGCCCAAGGGCGGGTTGCTAAAATGGGAAAGAGGTTCTGCAATGCTCCAAAAAACAAGTCCGATTCCCATTCCGGCGCTAAACAGCATGGCAAACCAAGACAGATTGCTATATTCCGGCTTATCTTCAGGCTGACCCAGTTTTATCGTCCCATATCTGCTAAAAGCAAGGAAGAAACAAATGAACACAAACCCCATAACAGTGAACAGAAACAGCCACCCTAGATTAGTCGTTATAAAGCTGAGGGCTGCTTGTAAGATTCGGTCGACACCCATCCTAACAACTCCTGTCAATCTGGTGTTGTGATATACAGACTGATATGTTTTTTTGCGACTTCTTGTCTTTATCATACAAAAAAGCTTTCTTCACGTCTTTGGACAATTCTCACACTTTCAGGTACAATCCTGACAATCAATATCCACCAAAGCACAAAATTGTTCTAACAAACACTGTGTTAAAGGGAAGCAGGCTGTATCCGCCCAAAAGTACCGGCGGATACAGCCTGCTTCCCTTAATAAAACCTTTATAGTCTTAAAAAGCCTGCTTAAACAACATTCCCTCAATGAAAGCATTCTGAAACGCCGGGTTAGCCGCCAATTCCAGAAATTCCACCTTCTCACTGATACCTTCGGCTTCTTTGCGCATCGCCCTTGAAAGTAAAGCCGCCTTCGCACCTTCTCCTGCAGCATTGCCGACGATTCTAACTTTACCCTGGGCCCACTCGGGAAGAAGGCCAATATTTAATGCCTGTCCCGTATCCATAAAGTTACCGAAAGCGCCTGCAAGAAACACCCCCTCTACATCTTCCCCGCTTACACCAACAGTTTTAACCAACAACTCAGCAGCCGCCCGGAGAGCGCCTTTTGCTAACTGGAGCTGCGAAACATCACTTTGAGTCAGGTAGATTTCCTGCCCGCTGTTTTCTTCGGCAGACAGAATTAAGAAACTCTTCCCCTGAGCTGTTTGACATAAACGTTTCTTTAAATAATCCGGACCGGTAAAACTTGCGCTGTCAGCTAATTTACCTCGCAAGCTAATCAAACCGGCCTTAATTAACTCTCCCAGCAAATCAATTAATCCGGAACCGCAAAGGCCTTTTACAGGCCCCTGCCCAATCATCTCAAACTTTACTTCCGGGGAAAGGCTAACTTTGCTTATAGCGCCCCTCTCAGCCCGCATGCCAAAAGTTACCTGCCCACCTTCTAGAGCCGGTCCGGCAGCAGCTGAACAAGCCACCATTCGTCCATGGGCATTGATAACCAATTCTCCATTCGTACCAATATCTATCAATAAATTAATACCGCTGCGCCGGTGGAGGTTACACGCCAAAATGGCGGATACTGTATCACCACCGATAAAACCGGCTATAACCGGAAAAATCCATGCTCGGGCTCTAGCGTTGAGCGCAAGCTTAAGATCATTCGCAGTTACTTCGACACTTCGCCGGATGATGGGTAGAAATGGGACCTGCCCCAGCGTACCGGGATGAAGGCCCAGTAGCAAGTGGTGCATGGTGGTATTACCGGCCAACGTTAAAAAATAAATACTATTCGGTGAGATATCGGCCTTGCCTGTAACAGACCCAATGATATGGTTAACGGTTTCTATGGCTCCTGCCTGAAGACGTTTAAGATTGTCCTTAGATTGAGTCCCTGCGCTAATACGTGAAATCACATCGGCACCGAAAACCCTCTGTCTGTTTAAATCAGAAGCTACCGCTATTTCCTCACCAGTATGTAAATTAATAAGATAGCCGGCCACTGTTGTTGTGCCAATGTCCACGGCCAAACCAAAACAGGCATCTGTGGTATCACCCCGTTCTATCTGTATAACCTGTTGATTGAAAGCTACCAATGTGACACCTTTCTTCTTATCCAGCAGGCTGTCCGCAGAGTCCTGCAACAGGGGTAAGTCTGGAAAAAGCAAAAGACCAATCCCCTCGGCCTGATTTTTTACTTCATTCCATAAGGGTTGGCCGGTATGTTTTAGTCCTTGCAGATAACACTTTGTCAGTCCGGAATCTACGTCAGATTCTACCTTTACACCAGCACTCAAAATAGAGTGTTCCGTTGCTTCTAAAGCATTCTGAATTTCTACCTTTACATCTGTAGTTACTTGATATGTACAGGCTAAAACTTCATCTGCATTCTTTCCCTTCTCCTCGACCACAACCTTGCACTGCCCACACTTTCCCAATCCACCACAGGGGAAATCCATACTCAATCCTGACAAACCGATAGCTTCACTAAGCTTGCTGCCTACGCTTACATTAACTTCCTGCCCGGTGCTAAAGGCTACTCTTGCGGTAGTCATATATTCCTCCTGATAGGTTAATCGGAAATTTTTAGGACACGGCAAAAAAACCAATTTCTCCCGCTATCAGCCTATTCACAGCTTCGATGGCATTAAAAGAATCAGCCGCGTATGCATCTGCCTCAATTGCCATGGCAAACTCTGGCGTTACCGGTCCGCCTCCTACCAGGATCTTAACTCCATGCCGTAATCCCTTTTCTTTTAACTGAACTACCACATCCTGCAGTTCCTCCATGGTTGTGGTAAGTAGAGCGGACATAGCAAGAACATCCGGCCTATGAGTATCTACTGCCTTAACGAATTCTGTTGCAGGCACATCGATACCTAGGTCAATCACAACAAAGCCGGCCCCTTCCAGCATCATCGCCACCATGTTTTTACCAATATCATGTAAATCTCCTGCCACTGTACCAGTTACAACTTTCCCTTTGGCAGCCAGTTTAGGGGATGTAAGTAACGGCCGCAGGACATAAAGGCTGGCATGCATAGCTCGAGAAGACATCAACACATCGGGAATAAAAAGTGTGCCTTCTCGAAAATTCTGACCAATGATTTTCATAGCCGGTAATAACCCTGACTGAATAATCTCGTCGGCACGAATGCCCATGGCCAATGCCGCTTCTGTCTTGGCTTTCACTAACTGGGCGTCCCCATCCATTAAACCGTCCTGAATCTCTTGAATAATCTTTTTCATCCAGCTTTGGTCACCCGCTTCTTTAGACATGTTGCCTGAACTGACTAGGTGACATTCCTTCGTTACGGCGGAAAACTTTAGAGAAATAGCTGGCATCGTTAAATCCCAGCTTCTGTGCTATCTCCTCTATTTGAAACCTGGGATTACGTAGAAGTTTTTTTGCTTCCTCAATTCGCACTTGCGTAAGATAATTCATAATCGTCATACCTTGCCCGTGTTTGAATACACGAGCAGCATAGTAGGGACTCAGGTATACGGAGGCAGCGATATCATCTAAGGTGAGATCCTTGTCATAGTTTTTCCGGATATACTTCTTAATGTTATCGACTACTTGTCGATTGGTTATTTTTTGGTTCCGTTGAATAGCGTTAAAATAGCGCTCCAGCGCTTTAACAGCGGCTAGGTCTATTTCCTCTATACTGTTATGATTGGTCACATCCTGCACAAACTCCGTGTTAATTGACAAAGCCTCGTCAGGATCAGCCCCTCCTTCTACCGCTGCCCGGGACAGAATAATTCCCAGCTCAAGTGTCCGTGCTTTTATGATGGGAATTTTGCCAATACCTACAACTAAAATGTCCGCCAACAGCATCCGGAAAGTCTTGGCAGCCCCCTCAAAATCGCCTAGTTTTACTTTGCTGATTAAGTCCTTTTCCTTCTCAAGAGAGTAGGTAAGATTATATTTATGTTCATTCAGCTTTTCTTCGAGAGCCTTACGGTTTTGTATTTCTTCATTCAGGATGGATTGCTGTGCAGCCAATTCCTGTAAGTGGCGCAAGCTTTCCCAACCGGCTTTCATGATATAGTTTGCCGTTACAAAAAGCAGATCGGCAGCCGCCTGTACTTGCTCACCGGAAACCACTTTAAGCTCCCTGGCTGCTTCCATGAGAGGGGTAAATTCATCCGTCAGCGCCTTGTTCATTTCTTTAAGCTCAATCCAAAAAAAGTCTTCCGGTTCCCACATCAGAACCTGCCCACAGATAATTGAGCCAAGGTGTTCACCTTCAATGATAATGGGAGCTGCCCACTCTATAAGTCCGGCCGGGCACCTGAAAATATAGGGTTCACCAAACGTGGCAGCTTGTTTTCCAGCTCTGGCATAAGCACCCCGACAACGATATAGCTGCTTTTCCCTCTGGAGTTGCCAGATCATTTGACAGAACTTGCAGTTTTGTTGAGCCTCTTCTTTGGAAAATACGGACCGGCCTTTGGTATCCACTATGTTTGCAGTGAGCCCGGTCGCTTTTGTGAAGGCATTCAATAGATTTTTTAAGACATCTTTATCAACCAACTGCAATAGTCGGTGTCTGGTGGAAGAATTATGAACTTCTTTCGTGCTTTTCGACATATAATCACCGCTTTAAGTGTTTTCTAGTCGAATATTAATTACTCAACTTTCGCAGCTCAAATTAGCCAGTAAACCCTTGATGTAATTGGGGAAACCGCTAATCCAATTGTTTAGTTGACACAGAATAGAAGCTTTTTCGCCTTTGGGCTTTTTATCTAAAATGGTAAGGATAAATACCATGAGATGTTGAAGGGCTCTCTTTAAATCCATATCTCTTACTTCATCGCAAAACAGGTAAAATAACCCGCCAAACGTGCGATCATCGCAATTGTTTCTT
>JAGXRV010000017.1 GCA_018335695.1 Clostridium sp. | reverse complement strand
ATCGGCATGGGTCAAGCACCGCCGTCTGCGTCAGTATCTGTGCGCACTTTTAACCGCAATTTTCCCGGACGTTCCGGAACTGCTGATGCCGGAGTCTATCTCGTTAGTCCGGAAACAGCCGCCGCCGCCGCTTTGGCAGGTAAGCTGGTTGACCCGCGTCAACTAGGTGAATACAGGCAGATTGAGCAGCCGGGAAAATTTTTGTTGGACGATAGTTTGATTATTCCGCCTGCCGCGGAGCCTGCCAAGGTGGTAGTAGTGCGCGGTCCTAATATCAAGCCGCTGCCTGTCAATACGGCACTGCCGGAGAATTTGACTGTCAGCGTGCTCCTGAAAGTGGCGGACAATATAACAACCGATCATATTATGCCGGCCGGCGCAAAAATTTTGCCGTTGCGCTCTAATATTCCTGCCATTAGCCGCTATGTCTTTTCTGCTCTCGACCCCGAATTTTCCGAGAGGGCCAAAGCTGCAGGCAGCGGTATTGTTTTAGGGGGGCATAATTACGGTCAGGGCTCCAGTCGTGAACATGCCGCTCTGGCACCTATGTATTTGGGCGTCAAGGCGGTGCTTGCCAAATCGTTTGCGCGCATTCACCGTGCAAATTTAATCAATTTTGGCATTTTGCCGCTCATCTTTAGGGACGAAAATGATTATGCCAGAATTTGCGAAGGAGACACTTTAGAGATAAAAGATGTGGCTGCGCAGTTGCTGCAGGGTGATGAGCTCACTGTAATTAATTTTAACAGCGGCGAGTCATGCTTAGTGCTGCACGGCTTAACAAAGCGACAGATTGACATTATTTTAGCGGGCGGGCTGTTAAACTATACAAAAGAGCACAACCAATAATCGCATCCGACCCTTCTCCTTTAATTCCCTCTCCCTCTGGGAGAGGGTTAGGGTGAGGGCCGGCAATTCCCCTCTCCCTCTGGGAGAGGGTTAGGGTGAGGGGAGAGTTTTAGGTCCTTATTCTGCCTTGCTGCCTAAAATCAGATACTGATGCGCAGAAATTATCTCTGTTTCTAAATAAACGAAACCTTTTTCTGCCAGTATTTTCTCAAGTTGCTCGGCTGTAAGCAGCAAAGCCGGTTCCAACAGTATGCGCTCAAAGATTGCCAGGGCTTTTACGGCTATATTCTTTCGGTTAAAATCAAGAATAGCCAGCTTACCGCCCGGCATTAAGACGCGTAATGCTTCCTGAAGCACAACTTCTTGATTGCGGAAATGATGGAGCGCATCGATAATCATGACAACATCAAAACTGTTTTCCGCAAAAGGAAGAGAAGCCGCATCGCCCAAAACGGCACGGTTTTCTGGCAATACGCAGCGCGCCCGCTTTAGCATGGCGGCGGAAGAATCCAGGAGCCAAACATTGGCGCCGGCCTTTTCTAACTGGGCAGCCAGTTTGCCTGTGCCACCCCCCAAGTCAAGCACTTTACGGTGCTTTAAGGGTGCCAGCCTGGCAAGCAGTATTTTGCTCTGTTTTTTATGCAGCGGCGCCATAAAGTAGTCGTAAAAGGGTGCAAGCAGTGAAAACAAATTCACGGGTAACCTCCTAATGATGAAGAGATGTTTTATCACTTATTAAGGCTGAGGCGTCTTGGGATTTGCAGGAAATTTCTTCGGTGCATAGAAATATGCAGTATGGAAAAATATATCGTCAACTAAGCGATGGAGGTGGGGAAGATGTTTAATCCATATCGTTGTCAGATTTGCGGTGAGACATACTTAGGAAGCGCTGCACCAGATCGTTGTCCTTTTTGCGGAGCGCATGGCCGCTGGATGATAGGTGCAGCAGAGTGGGCGAAAACAGGCAAAATCGAGATGTGTCAGCAAAGTTATGAGGACTGTTTGCAAGCCATAGATTTGGAAGTTAATAATGCAGCTTTTTATAAATGTGCCCAGCAGAACGCCGAAACGCAAGTAACAGAAGCTATCTTCAAGCGCTTGCATAAGCAAGAAATGGAGCATGCGGAGTTGCTTGCTGAGATGGCAGGCGTGGAAGAGCCGGCTTTGCCAACGGCAAATTGTGCCGCAAACAATGATGCCCAGAACTTGGCTGACGCCCATACCCGGGAACAGCGTGCGATTCGCCTCTATTTGCAGTTTGCCGACCGCGCGCCGGAGAAACGGGTTCAGGATGTTTTCCGTGCTTTGGCTGATATTGAGGCGGAACATCTCAAAATCTCAAATATTTACCGCTAATAAAGAACGAGGCGGGCGGAGAGCCCCTGCCTCGTTTCTTGTTGGCGAAAGAAAATTACTTAGTCTTTACAATAATCCTTACTGCAATTTCAAGAGGTCGTCTGCAAGCTGATGGAGGCGTTTTGAAACGTCCGCGAGTGATTCCAGCGCTGCCAGCACTTCTTCTGAGGCAGCCGCCTGGCTTTGAGCAATCAGCCCGGATTCTTTAATGCCATGGTTGATGGTTTGCATATAGCTTTTTACACTGTTTGTGATTGAGCCGATTTCTTTGGTCGAGGTACTGGTGCTTACAGCCAGTTTGCGGATTTCTGTGGCAACGACTGAAAAGCCACCACCTGCTTTGCCCACTCTAGCCGCTTCAATCGCGGCATTTAGCCCGATGATATTAGTCTGTTTGGCGATATCATCAATTATTTTTAAAATTTGTTGCGTTTTTTCTGCTTCAGCCGTGGCGGTTTGTGAGGTAGCCGTCAGCGTTTCTCCGTAATTGGCAAGCTTTTCGGCTTCACCTGCTAAGTGTTCCATACTCAGCCTGATCTGGTCTGCCGAGTCGTTTAATTGTTCGGTATAACTAGCCAGTTCTTCCGCGTTGGCATAAATCTTTTTAAATAGCGCTGCCCGACTTTCCACAATAGTAATAAGCAGTTTGGCAGCGGCGGCACTCATCACCGTGGTATGTGGACCCACATTTTCTTTAAGCCGTTGTCCTACTTTTTCTACCCCTGTCACCTCAATAACCATTTGCAGGCTTAGATCGGAGAGCCGGAACACAAAGTCGGTAATCGTCTCGATGCCGAGTTTGCGGGCTTTTAGTAAGGCGGGCGCGTCTGTTTGCAAATCGGAAACCCAAATTATGTTTATGCCGGGGATAGTAAGCAGAAGCTCCATAACCGCCAAGCCGCCCCGTCCTCCGCCGATAATGCCTATATTCATTACATGCCACCTCAATCTGCGGATTTTCTTACGGCATGTATTCTGCTCTTTAGTGAGGATTCCTTCTTTTTCCTCAAAAAACGCTATAATAGAATCCACTCAAAAACACCTGCGTTTTTGTATACGATGATTTATGTCACAGCAGCGACAGCGGAAGCGTGCTATACTTGGCTGGTAACAAGTTAGCACAAGGAGGAAACAGTTATGAAAAGACAAATTATCAGGATTGATGAAGATAAATGCAACGGTTGCGGATTGTGTGTCCCTTCTTGCGCGGAAGGTTCTCTGCAGATTGTCAACGGTAAAGCCCGGCTAATTGCAGATAATCTTTGCGACGGTTTAGGCGCTTGCCTTGGTGAATGTCCGCAAGGTGCGCTAATGATTGAAGAGCGGGAAGCGGAGGCATTTGATGAACAGGCTGTCCACGCTCATCTGCAAAAAGCGAAAAAAACGGAACCGGCGGCATGCGCTTGCCCCGGTACAATGGCGCGAACCTTGGCGTCGCGAAAAGGTGATGCCGCACCCGTACCGGAGCAGGGAGAAGCCGACTCAGAGCTTGGACAGTGGCCTGTCAAACTAAAATTGGTTAACCCGGCGGCGGCTTATTTTAAGAATGCTGAATTATTGGTAGCTGCCGATTGTGTTCCCTTCGCTTTCGCCAATTTTCACCAAAATTTGTTGCGCGGACATGCGCTGGTGATCAGTTGCCCAAAGCTGGACGAAACAGTGCCGGCTGTGGAGAAATTGGCGGAAATCATCAGGGTTAATGATCTTAAAGGGATAACCGTGGTTCATATGGAAGTTCCCTGCTGCACCGGTTTAATTAGTGTCGTGCGTGAAGCGATCCGGCGCTCCGGAGTTAACGTTCCGTTTACTGCGATACGGATTTCGCTTGAGGGCAAAATAATCGAACGCAAGCAGCTAGACTTTTAGTTTGAGCAGAAAGGAACTACTACAGTATCCTTTTTACTGAGGCGTGGTTTAGTATAAAAACTAATTGAACCCATTAACAGATACGGCAAAGCAAAGTTAGGCATTATCCCGCAATGGGATAGCGCCTTTTTTGCGTAGATAAAGGCTTTTAATATGCCTAGATAGTGAATATTCCTTGACAAATGTTATCATATATGATAACATAATAATCATAACATGCATATAATATTACGAGGGAGGCAGCGGTTTGGATTGGGAAGTAGAATTTTACCAAAAGGAAAACGGTGAAATTCCGGTTGAAGATTTTTTGCTGTCGTTGAATTCAAAGCTACGCGCTAAAGCGTACAGCGACATATTGCTGCTTAAGAAGTTAGGTATTAATATCCGCGAGCCCTTTTCAACTGCGATCAAGGGAGTACGCTATAAAGGACTGTTTGAGCTACGGGTAAAGTTTTCATCTGATGTTACGAGAATATTTTACTTTCTTTATAAAAAGAATACCTTTATACTGCTTCATGGTTTTGTAAAGAAAACCAATAAAACACCAATAAAAGAGCTTGAAAAAGCATTAAGCTATAAGTTTGATTATGAAAGAAGGTGTCAAGATGAGTAGAGCAGGCGTGAAATTTGAGGATATTAAGGCAAGATTGATGAAGGACGAGGAATTTAAGACAGAATATGAAAAATTGAAACCCCGCTATGAGTTGATTGCACAAATTATTGATGCTAGGAATCAGTTGAATATTACCCAGGAAGAACTTGCCTTGCGTGTCGGGACACAAAAATCCAACATATCCCGTTTTGAAAGCGGCGCTTATAACCCTTCGTTGGATTTTATCATTAAAATTGCACGCAGTCTTGGCAAGGAAATCCATATTACTATTAACTGAAAGCGCAATCAGGTTATATATTGGCGTTCTCCGCCCGGAAGGATGGTGAAAAAACGGTTTGCCGGCAAGTCGCAAATCACGGCGCGCATGCTGCCATGTTCGGCAAAAATATTCAGCACTTCTTCCGTTTTTCCGCTGTCGGCGGCAGCCCAAATAGAAAAAGGCGCCTCAAATAAAGCCAGCCCATCCGGGAGCGGCAAGCCGATAAAGCTGCCGTCTGCCAGATAGTAAAGCAGGTTGTAGGCCTGATGAAAGCTTGCCGAAGGAAAATGAGGCTGGTCAATTTCAGTCGCACAAGGTGCGGCGGTAGTGCCGTAAACACGGCAAATAAGCGGACGGTCATCATATATGGCACAGTGTTCCGCTTTTTTGTTTGTATCAATAAATGGACAGAGCAATTTGCCTTCTTCTTCTAAAACCCCTAGGCGCTCGCTAAAGAGCGCCGAAAGTTTTTCGGCGCCGTATTTTTCCTGCAGGCGGTGCAGAATATGGATATATTCGACATACGACATCAGGATGGAGCCGTGACAGCAGAGATTGCACGACAAGGGGCAGCTATAGGCCGGCATGGCATGTAATATCCTTTTGATATGATCCATCTGTTTTCCGGCATAATCAGTCATTTCTGCCGGTTTATCAAGTATAGAAGCAAGAATCGCTTGAAAGTTAAACGCTAATTTTTCCAATGCTGTCGCCTCCCTCTTAAAGTTTTGCTGCCTTTAGTTAAGCTGTTCGCCATATGATGCAAAAACCCTGCGGCCCCCTCACCCTAACCCTCTCCCCCCAGGGGGTGGAGAGGGAAATGTGACAAAGCGGCGTCACAGGCAGCGTTACACCCTCCCCCAGGGGGTGGAGAGGGAAATGTGACAAAGCGGCGTCACAGGCAGCGTTACACCCTCCCTCGGGGGGGTGGAGAGGGGAGTGCTCTCCTTCTCTAATCCCCTCTCCCTTTGGGAGAGGGTAGGGTGAGGGAGCAGTGCTTTTAGTTTCAGTGCCTTTGAGGAATAATAACATATGACAGACTATATTTTATAAAGGCATGATTTTAGGAGGCAAAGGATGAATCTCTTGTTAGAGAGAGCAAAAAGTCAGGCAGTGATTCTGTCCTATCTATTTCGCATTCTGCCTGCTGTGGAGCGGGAACTTACAATTTGGCGCAGCAGAGCGCATAATATTCCGCATCCGGAGCTAAAGCGGCAAGCTTTAGATAGTCTTGACAAGAAAAGGTTTCATTGTCAAGGCGGCAGTATCTATGCTCTTTATCCAGGGGCGAAGACGTCGCAAATAATCGGCTTTGTTGTGGCGTTGCAGACAATCAGTGACTACCTTGACAATTTATGCGACCGGACAGAGGCAGCAAACGAAGGAGCCTTTCGCCGGCTGCATTATGCGCTGAACGCGGCGATAGACCTTGACGCTCCGCTCGCAGATTGGTATGCAGGCTTTCCCTATAATCAGGACGGTGGATATCTCACTTCGCTTGTACAGGAATGCAGGGAAAAGATTGCCGTTTTTCCAGGCTATAATCATATCCGGCAGGAGCTTATCCATTTGGTGAGTCTCTATAGTGATCTTCAAGTCTATAAACATCAGGATAGAGGATTGCGCACGGAACTGCTGACTCGTTGGTTTTCTCGTCATGCTGAGCTGGCACCAAACCTTTACTGGTGGGAGTTTTCAGCTGCCGCCGGCTCCACGCTTGGCATTTTTGCCTTGACAGCTATGGCATCAATCGCTCCTTTAAGCAGCTTGGAGATTGACAAGCTGCAGGCATGCTATTTCCCATGGCTTTGCGGTTTGCATATATTGCTTGATTACTTTATAGATATTGATGAAGATCTGCGGCATGATGAGCTGAACTTTGTCTCATTTTATCCGGATGAAAAAGCAATGACGGCGGGTTTAGCGCGGTTTCTGCGAGAGTCGCTGCAAAGGACGGAATCGCTGCCGCATGCAGCTTTTCACCATACGGTTGTGCATGGTCTGCTAGCATTATATCTCTCCGATCCAAAAACATTTTGTTCCGGACGCAACAAAATCTCGCAGCAACTACTGCGAGAAGCGGGTATGGAGGCACGCTTGCTGCATAAACTGTGTCTTGCTTTGCGCAGTACGGGAATTATCTAGCGTCTAGGATGTTCTGTGAGCTACATAATCGGCAAGGCGGGTTAATAACAGTCGAGGCGGTTTAAGCGGCAGTTTTTCGAGATTTTGTTTGGCACGTTTGAGCAGCAAACCGGCTTTTTCGTTTGTTTCCGCGAGAATACCGCACCGGAGCAGTGTCTGCCGGATGAATTGTAAATTTGCCGCAGAAAAGTCTTTTTCCGCAATAAGCTGCCTTACGGCACAGCCATGCCGTTTGTCTTGCAACAGTTTGATTAGCGGCAGGGTGAGATTACCTTCTTTAATGTCTTGCATTACTGCTTTTCCCATGCCGGTTGCGCTTCCGCTAATGTCTAGCAGATCATCAGTCAGTTGAAAAGCATAACCAAGCTGCAGCCCAAATGCAGCAAGCAGTCTTTTTTCAGCCACCGGCATCCCGCAGGCTTCAGCCCCGGCCAGACAACAGGCAGATAGAAAATAGGCTGTCTTTTTGTGGATATAGGAAAAATAATCGGCTTCGGTGACATCGCAATTAAAGAGTAGTGCCGACTGCTCAATCTCTCCCTCGCACATCAAACTGATAGCTTGAGTCATATTTCCCAGAGTTCCGTTAAGTCCGTGTTTGCTTAAAAGTGAAAATGCGCGTGCAAAAAGGAAATCGCCATAAAGGACGGCCTTTTGCACCCCCCATTCCGCCGAAAGTGTAGGTTTGCCTCGCCGGGTTGCGGCGTTGTCAATAATATCATCATGCACCAGGGAGGCGGTATGAATTAATTCAACGGCTGTGGCTATGTCGATCAACTGGTTTTGTCTGGCGCGGTAAAAGGCGCCGCAAAGCAGAACGAGCGCAGGACGCAGGCGCTTGCCGCCGACTGTGACAGTCGCGGAAAAGTGCGCTGTCAGCCTATCATTCGCTTGGCTAAATTCTTTAAGGCGAGTTTCTACCTGCGCTAACCCGGGCAGAGATTGCAACTCCCAAACGGGCATCTGATAAACGGTCAAAAGATCATCACCTGTAGTTTTTGGAATACGGTTAGCCTCACCGAAACTGCCGCAAACTATTCCGGTGCCGCAAAATCTGCAAACAATCAGGGTTGTCCGGCAGGAAGAAAGCGAGAAAAGCAGAATAAAAAGAGAGAATACAAAGACAGAATAAAAAACAAAATTTGTAAATGTGCGGAGGGGACTGATATTGCAGCAGCCACTGGTAGTGATTGGCGGTGTTGCCGCCGGCATGAGTGCGGCGTCTAAAGCGCGTCGTCTGCAGCCGGACTTGCCGATTATCGTCTTTGAGAAAAGCGGCTTTGTTTCTTACGGGGCTTGCGGGATGCCTTATTACTTATCCGGAGTAATTCCCGACCATAATAAAATGGTTATTCGCACACCGGAAAAATATCGGCAGAAAATGGATATTACCGTACGCATCGGCCATGAGGTGCTGGCTATTGATGTCAATGCCAAGCAGGTTCATGTGAAAGATTTGGCTAGCGGCGAAATGTTTTTTCAGCCGTATGCTAAACTGGTCTATGCGACAGGCGCCCGCCCGATTGTGCCTGATTTGCCTGGAATTTCTCTGCCGGGCGTCCATACGCTCCGCACTATGGAAGATGGTTTAGCTTTAAAGTGTGCGCTGGAAAACCCGGATGTCAAGCGAATTGTCATTATGGGCGGCGGTTATATCGGTTTGGAAGTGGCGGAAAACCTGCGCCTTTTAGGTAAAGAGGTGCGCATTCTGGAGCAAGCTGAACGAGTGCTTATTAATTTTGATGCTGATTTTTCCGCTATTGTTCATCAGGAATTATTGCGGCAAGGCGTTTTGGTGCACACCAAGGAACCGGTCACAGCTTTTTTGGGAGAAGAACGGCTGTCAGCCGTACGCACTAACCAAGGTGAATATCCATGTGATTTGGCGGTACTTTCTGTAGGTGTGCGGCCAAACTGCGAATTGGCTGCCGCTGCCGGGATAAAAACAGGCTTTAAAGGAGCGGTAGTAGTAGACCGGCAGATGCGTACTAATATTCCTGATATTTATGCCGCCGGCGACTGCGCAGAGACTTACCACAGACTGCTCGAGAAGAATGTCTATATCCCTCTAGGCACTACTGCCAACCGGCAGGGTCGTTTGGCAGGGCAGGCTGCCTGCGGTCAGTCGGAAGATTTCCCCGGCGTACTGGGGACGGCTACAGCTAAAATTTTTGACTTGGCTGTGGCTCTTACCGGTTTAACCGAACAAGCCGCAAAAGACGAGGGGCTTGCTGCTATGGCGACAGTAGTCACCACTTTAGACCACGCTATCTATTATCCCAATCCTCGCAAAATAATGATTAAACTTGTTTATGAACGCAAAACTTCCCGGCTGCTAGGCGGGCAGATCATCGGGTATGAGGGTGTGGCTCACCGTGCTGATATCCTGGCATGCGCCATTACCGCCGGAATGACTTTGGCGGAGCTGGGAGAGGTTGATATGTGTTACGCGCCGCCCTATAAAGGAGTCTGGGAGGCTGTGGTGGTGGCGGCCAATGTGGCAGAGAGCGAATGGGAAGAAAACAGAGAGAACCAAAGTTAGAATAAGCATCGTAAATTCAAATAAGTAATAAAGTTCACAAAAAGTTCAAATACTTTTCAAAGCTTTTTGTTATAATCAAATGTAGCTGGCGGGTTTTTTAGCTTGCGCGGGAGGTTAGCCTTGTGGTAAAAAAGATGTCCAGAGGTAAAAAGAATAAGATTATGGTTTACATTGTGATTGCTTTCGCAGGCGGAGGTTTAGTGCTATCCTCTATTCTTGCCGCTTTTTTACCGGGCAACATGGTGGGCAGCAGCAATCTACCGGTGCAAAGCGATGAAAGTTACATTGCCGGTTTGGAACAGCGCATTGCTCAGTTTAAGAGTAATTTAGAGCAGTCACCTGATAATTTTTATCTGTTGTCTAACTTAGGTCATGCTTATTTCGATCTGGGCAGAGTACATGCCCGTGTGAGCGGCAATGAAAAAGCTATCGAGACTTATCTGCAGGCTGTGGAAGTGTATGGCAGGGCATTGCAAATTAATCCCGACGATGTAGACGTTCGTGTTAATCGTGCGATTATGGCTTTTTGGTCAGAAAAATTAGATTTGGCGGAAGAAGAATTTGAGAAGGCTATTGCCCTTAATCCAAACCATGCTAAGGCTCATTACAACCGTGCTATTTTCCTTTACTTTGGCAGGAATAACCCAACGGAAGCTATTGCAAGTTGGAATAGAGTGATTGAATTAAATCCTGCCGATGCTCAAGAACTGGTGACGCAAGCCCGCGGGTTTATCGCCCAAGTTCAATCAGACAGCGACACATTACGCGGCGACCCTAACCAGTTTAATTTGAACGAGCAAAATAATTAACTTTTGCATACCATTCTCCTCTTCCCCTGCCAACAAGGCTCCCTCTTCCTTTGGTAGAGGGCAGGGTGAGACAAAGCTCCCTCTCCCTTTGGGAGAGGGCAGGGTGAGGGAAAAAGGTTTAAGGGTAAGGGATATTCACAGATACGAAACTAACTGCCAGATAGTTAGTTTCTTTTTTATTGTGCTCTTACTCTGTATGTTTAGGCTCAAATAGAGAAAAATAAGCCACGGGAGGAAAGTATCATGACGATTGCTTCACAGCTAAAAAATACGTTAGCCGGGTTAAAAGGCGCAGAGGCAACTATCAGGCTCTATGCTGAACAAGCGCGCCATGAGCAGAGTAAGGTCGCCTTTCAGGAAGGGTTGGTCACCCTTTCGGAAGTAGTGGAAAATTTGGCAGGTCGGCTGCAGGAGATAGAGTTAGCCGAACCTCAATACAAAAGTCTTTAGCGAGGTGACGAGATGCCAGTTTGGGTAGACGGCTTATTACGCTCATTGGGACTCTTTCTGTTAGTGTTTGTAGCGATCCGCATACTCGGGAAAAAACATCCGGTTGAAACTTCCCCGTTTCACTTTGTGGTTTACAGCGTGGTTGCTGTGATAACTGCACTCTTGGCCGCGAATTTTATCCCAAACATGGCTTTCGCCCTAGCCGCCCTTGCAGTCTGGGTGTTGTTGCCGTTGCTTTTAGATTATCTCTCTTTGCACAGTAAGGCGCTCTATCAGATACTGCATGGTAAGGAAGCAATCATTATTAAACAGGGGAAAGTAATGGAAGAAAATCTAAAGCAGGCGAGATTAAGCGGCGAAGGATTGCTCAAAGGATTAAGAGCAAAAAATGTCTTTAGTGTTGCCGATGTGGAATTTGCCGTACTGGAGACATCAGGAGAGCTGAGTTTGTTGCTGAAAGCGGATAAACGCCCTGTAGCGCCTCACGACTTGGAATGGAAGGTGATGCCGCAGATTGAAACGCAGACAGTGATTCTTGACGGTAAAATTTTGCATGATGCGCTGAGAAGGCTGGGTTTAACGCTGCAGTGGCTGCAAGCACAACTTGAAAGCAGCGGCGTTTCGCTCGAAAATGTTTTTCTCGGTCAAGTAAATTCAGCCGGTGAGCTGTACTTGGATTTGTTTGACGATTTGATTCAACTGCCTAATCCATCTGTGCGGGAAATGCTGTTTGCCACTTTACAACAAGCTCAAGCTGAGCTTACAAAATATTCTTTGGCAACAGAAGATGTA
Organism: Clostridium sp.; assembly: GCA_018335695.1. GTDB lineage: Bacteria > Bacillota > Dethiobacteria > Dethiobacterales > Dethiobacteraceae > GPS1B09. The sequence continues at coordinate 20,625 of JAGXRV010000017.1, read as the reverse complement.
AAGAGTAAAAAGCAGTTTGCAGACGATTCCGCAAAATTGCAGCAAGTTCTGGAAAAGTTGCGACCCCATTTGTTACGTTAGGGAGGAAGAAGATGGCAAACAAAAAACTAAAAAAGCAGACACCCAAACAACAGGCGTACCAAAACTTCGCGCAAGAGCGGGAACCGAAAAGACCCCTCCTGCTTAATTGTTTTCGCGCCTTTCTTGTAGGCGGCATCATCAGTGTCGTCGGCCAGTTTTTTCAGTGGCTCTATATTAAATATTTTGGTTTTACCGAGCTAACAGCCGGCAATCCTACTGTGGCAACAATGATTATTCTCGCCACCCTGCTGACTGGGCTGGGGATTTACGATCATCTTGCCCAATATGCCGGAGCTGGCACTATTATCCCGGTGACCGGCTTTGCCAACACAGTTGCCTCCGCCGCCATTGACCATCGCAGTGAGGGATATGTGCTTGGTGTGGGCGGCAATATGTTTAAAATTGCCGGACCGGTAATTACTTTCGGTGTGTTTTCAGCCTTTGTTGTTGCCGTCATCCGCATTAAAGTGGACTGGCTGGGTGGGATGTAAATGCTTGTAGGTCATCAGAGCTGGCTCTTTAGCAATGCTCCGGTTATTATTGCCTCTGCCGCTGTCGGCGGTCCTTTTGAGGCTAACGGCGCAGTAGCGGAAGACTTCGATATTTTGCACGATGACATCTGGATGGGACAGGAGAGCTTGGAAAAAGCGGAGAAGAAACTGCTGGAAGAAGCTTGTGAGAGAGTTATTACAAAAGCCAAGCTCAAGAAAGAAGATATTCAGTTTTTCTTTTCCGGTGATTTGACGAACCAGATTGTTACCTCGAGCTTTGCTGCCCGCACGCTGGGAATTCCATATTTCGGCTTATTTGGCGCTTGCTCCAGCTCAATGGAAGGGCTGGCTCTCTCGTCGTTTATCGTTAACGCCGGCGGCGCCCGTTACGTGATGGCTGCTGCCGCCAGCCATAACGGAGCAGTCAATAAGCAGTACCGTTATCCGACTGAATACGGCGCTCAACTGCCTCCTACCGCACAGTGGACAGTTACCGGAGCAGGCGTTGCGCTGGTCGCTGCGGCAGGAGAAGGTTCCCGGGTTGTGGCAGCCACAATCGGTAAGGTGGTTGATTTGGGGATAACCGACCCTTTTAATATGGGTGCCGCCATGGCTCCTGCTGCGGTTGAAACTATCTTAAGCCATTTCCGTGACTTTGGCGTGGATGCCTCAGAATATGACTTGATTGCCACCGGAGATTTGGGGAAAGTAGGGCATGTTATTGCCGCCGAAATGCTGGCAGAAAAGGGCATTGTTATTCCGCCGGAAAAATTAACGGACTGCGGTTTAATCATTTACAAGGAGGAACAGAATGTGTTTTCCGGAGCCAGCGGAGCCGCCTGTTCCGCCACCGTTACCTACGGCCATTTTATGAACCGATTAAAAAGGGGAGAGCTGAAAAAAATATTGGTAGTAGCTACAGGAGCGCTGCTTTCGCCCCTTTCTTACCAACAGAAGGAAAGTATCCCCTGCATCGCGCACGCCGTAGCAATAGAAGGGTGAGGGGCGGAAGAGAGGAATTGATGGCGAGAGGTAATTCACAGCTTGGAGGCTGATTCTATGCAGCAGTTTTTAGTAGCGTTTTTGGTGGGCGGCGGGATTTGCGTCATCGGGCAAATAATGCTTGACTATTTCCGTCTGACTCCGGCACATACTACAGTCACTATGGTCGTGGCCGGCTCCGTTTTGGGAGGCCTTGGCCTTTACGACCCGTTGATTAAATTTGCCGGTGCCGGCGCCACAATGCCTATCAGCAGTTTTGGCAATGCTCTTGTCAGCGGCGCTCTCTCTGAGGCAAAAAATAGCGGTATGATTGGAGTACTCACAGGTATTTTTGAAGTGACGAGCGCCGGAATTTCCGCAGCCATTATTTTTGGTTTTCTGGCTTCCCTTATCTTTAAGCCAAAAGGCTAAAAGAGCAATATATAAATCTTAAATCTTGTTATCAAGCAAGTGACTAAACAGGCAAAGGAGGTGAGAGCTTGACGGTAGGGACACAACTACAGCAAGTAATTGCCGGAGTAGAAAGCGCCGCAAGCAGCTTAAAAATGTTTGCTTTGGAAACCCAGGACCAGCAAGCAAAGCAAACATTTGAGCAGTTAGCCCAAACGTTGGACGGGGCGGTGGCGACTCTAAAGGAGCGTCAGCAATATGTGCAGAACCAGGAACCGCAATATAATTAATTAGGAACCACCCCGCCCTAACAGGCACCCCTCCAAAGGAGGGGAATTTTTTTTGGCAGTTAGGGCAGACGTTGATGTGCACCTTTCATGAAAATGGTGTTGAGCAGTCTGCCCCTGGCATACCACCCCGCCCTAACAGGCACCCCTCCAAGGGAGGGGAATTTTTTTTAAGAAATTAAAATTTGAAAGCAGGAATTAGAGAATAGCAGGAGAAGATAATACAGTGTCACAAAAATGAAAAAACGTGTTATTAAACTTAAATAAGGAGAGCTGAATAATGAAGAGAATGGTTTTTCTGATGACTGTCTGCCTGCTATCTTTATTTCTTGTTACCCCAGCCGCAGCTCATGAATTATGGATTGAAGTGGAGTACAAAGAGACTGCAAAGCAACTGAGAGTAGATGTATCCTGGGGACATCTGCGAGATTATTTTGATCCCGTAAAAATTGAAAACCTGAGCTTGTTTGTCAGGTATCCCGACGGTCAAGTGGCGGAATTGCCGCTAGAAGAAGCTGGCGTTCAGGGCAGGGCATTTGTGACTCCGAGAGGCGAGGGAGAATATCTTTTCTGGGCAAAGCGCGAACCCGGCACATTCACCCCTGGCGACGGGATTACCAGGCTAAGTATCCATTCGGCAAAAACGGTTTATACTCTTGGCGATGGCCCGGCAACATCAAGCCAGAAGACAGATTTGCCGTTTGAAATAATCCCTTCCGCTGATATCGGCACAATATCTCCCGGATATTTTAGCGGCAAAGTATTGTTTGAGGGAGAGCCGCTGCCAGGCGCTGTCGTTGTGGCATACGGTCCGGATGAGGCTGGTGTGAGCGGGGAGACTTCTGCAGACGGCAACTTTAAGTTAAACCTTCCCTCCGGCGGCAAGTGGCTTGTCAAAGCCAATTTCTTGGTTGATGAAGAGGGAAGATTGGGAGAGGTTGATTACGCGAGGATTTCACGCACGAGTACTTTATTGTTTACGTCAACCGAAGAAGCAGCCATTGTTCCTTCAGCCGCGCCTGCCCCTGCGGTCGTTGAGGCAGCCGCTGACGAAGCAAACGGTGTTAATACTTTGACGATCCTGAGTTTTTTCGTCGGCTTACTGTTTGGAGCAGCAGCAGTTTTCTTTTACTTTTCCTTTGTCAGAAACAATTTGGCAGGCTCAAAGCGGACTAACCAGGGATAAGGTTGCTTGCGCAGTACTTCCCAAGCATCTTTATATAAGAACGCTTGCAGGTTGCCTCCGGGAGGATTGTGGGCACCATCAAGGCGGAGGGTAAGCGTGACGCTATGGGGAGATTCGCTTACACTCATCGCACGACAGGGAAAGGTATTTGTAAGTGTTTTGTCGTTCACAAATGATAGCAGGTGCTCTCTGATGCCTATCCAGTAATCTCCCCCCTCACCCTTCCCCTCTCCCCCCTTAGTGGGGAGAGGGGAATTGATAGAGGGGAGAGGGGAGTTGATAGAGGGCAATAGCAATCTGCAGCCCCAATCTAGTGCTTCCACCGTATCGTGGGCAATATGGCGGACGCGTGAAAGATTTTTGCAGCCTGTCAGTCTGGCGGCTAGTGTGTTTGGCGGCCGACTAAATAATTCTTCTTTAGGACCTGAAGCAGCAATCCGGCCTTCTTCCAACAGCAGCAGCTCTGAACAGATGCGGTAAGCTTCCTCTATATTGTGGGTGATATAGAGAGAGTGGCCATGATATTTTCCCAGCGTTTCCCGCAGTTGCTCCTCTAATTGGTCGCGCAAACAGTCGTCCAGCGCAGAAAAGGGCTCGTCCAACAGCAAAACTTCCGGTTCCAGCACCAGCGACCGTGCAAGAGCCACCCGTTGCTGTTGCCCGCCGGAAAGTTGACGTGGATACCTGTTTTTTAGTCCCTTTAAGTTCATCATCTCCAGCATTTCCGCTACGCGCCTGCTTTGCTCTTGTCTGGGGCAATGACGCAAGCCAAATGAAATATTTTGCTCCACATTTAGATGCGGAAAAAGAGCGTAATTTTGAAAGAGATAGCCGACTTTGCGTTCGCGGCTTGGCAGGTTAATGCCCTTCTTCGCATCGAAAAACACTTTGTCGTTTAGCACAATTTTGCCGCGATCTGGCGTGAGTAGGCCTGCAATACAGCGCAGGGTCATTGTTTTGCCCGAGCCGCTTGAGCCTAGCAGGCCTAACGTATTTTTAGCGGCTGTAAAAGAAACGCTCAGTTTAAACCCGGGCAGATTCTTTTCAATATCTACATAAAGTGCCATCTCATTTCCCCTTGTGCCGCCCGGCAAAATTTTGCCGGCGATCAGACCAGTAGTTTAGTGACAAAACAATCGTTGTGGCAACAGCAATCATAATCAGTGTCCAGACGAGTGCTACATCGCGTTTGCCGCCCTCCACGGCAAAATAGATAGCGATGGGCATCGTTTGCGTTTTGCCCGGAATGTTGCCTGCGAGCATCAGTGTAGCGCCAAATTCGCCCAGTGCGCGTGCGAAGGACAAAATAATCCCGGAGGTAATTCCCGGCCAGGAAAGTGGCAGCAAGATCCGCCAAAACAAGCGCCATTCCGTATCGCCCATGGTGCGCGCGGCATCAAGCATGTCTGGGTCGACCTGTTCAAAAGCACCACGAGCCGTCCTATACATCAGCGGGAAAGTAACTACGGCGGCCGCGATAACCGCACCGGGCCAAGTGAAGACTATCGGCAGCCCCCACTCGGATAAAGTTCGTCCAAGCAGACCTCTATTGCCAAAAATAAGCAGAAGAAGGAAGCCGATTACAGTTGGCGGCAAAAGCAGCGGCATAATCAACAGCCCGTCTGCCAGTGCTTTTCCTTTGCCGGGCGGGGTATGGGCAAGCCAGCGCGCCGCGAGAATGCCGGGGAAAAAGGCAGCCGCTGTGGCAGCGGCCGCCGTCTGCAGTGAGATAAAAAGAGGTGAAAGCTCCAAAAGAATACCCCTTTCACGTTAGTTAGCCGGTACTGTAAAGCCATATTCTGCAAAAACGGCGTCGGCTTCCGCGCCGGAGAGGAAAGTCAGAAAGTCTTGCGCCGCTTCCGGCACTTGGCTGTTTTTAATAACTGCAGCCGGGTAGAGGATCGGCTTGTGAGAACCTTCGGGCGCTGTTGCCAGAACAGCGATGTTTGCTGCCGTTTTAGCATCGGTTAGATATACCAGACCTACATCCGCGTCGCCGCCTTCCACCCAAGTTAAAACTTGGCGTACATCTTTGCCAAATACAAACTTATGCTCAAGTTGATCCCAGAGACCCAGATAGGTAAGCGCTTCTTTGCCGTAGCGGCCGGCAGGCACGCTCTCAGGTTCGCCGAGAGCTATTTTCCTGACGGTATCCTCCTTCAGTGAAACAAAGCCTTCTGCTAACTCCAAGCCTTCGCGTGCAATCAGTACCATGGTATTGCCAAGGATGTCAACCCTTGTCCCTGCCAAGAGCAAATTGCCTTCCTCCAGAGTGTCCATATGCCTTGGCGCAGCGGAGATAAATAAGTCTACCGGTGCTCCTTCCTCAATCTGCCTCTGCAGTGCTCCGGAGCCCGCATAGTTTGTTGTGATGGTAACATGAGGATTTTTTTCTTGGTAAATGGCTATCAGTTCATTTAGCGCATCGGTTAAGCTGGCTGCTGCCGAAACGGTTAATGAAACAGGAGCCGGCTGTGGTGCAGGCGAGGGCGGCGGAGCCGTCTCGCGTCCGGGGCATCCGGTCAGTGTCAACAGTAAAAAGACAATAAAAACAAACCATAGACATAAATTTTTTTTGTGCATTCGTCTTCACTCCTTAGCATGTAATTTCACTACCGGTAGCTTCCGGTTCGTAGCCGCATGCCTCCATTTCTAATCTGATGGCCTGTTTTTGCAGAAAATCCAAAACAGCTTGAATTCCCGGCTCATGAAGGTATTCACGCAAAATTACGAGGTCGAAACGTTCCCGGGTAAGCGGCATAAAGTCTAGTCCATAAACTCGAGCCAGCGGACGCAAGGCAACGCCGCAGTCTGCACCGCCGAATGCTACAGCTTGAGCTACTTCTTGATGCGTTGCTACCGGAAAGTCATAGCCTGCTATCTGCCATGGATTGAGTTTAGAAGCTTGCAGGCCTGCGTCAAGAATGCGGCGGGATTCCGCGCCTTCTTCTCTGTTCACTACTTTTACACCATCGCGCGCTAAATCACTGAAATCTCTGATTCCCTTGCGATTGCCTTTTTGTAGCAGCAAACCTTGTTCTCCGTGATAGAGATTAATTACCACATGCGGGCGATCCCCTAAAGTCTTTTGCACGGCAGGCAGATTATATCTGCCGGTCTGCTCGTCAAAAATGTGGATACCTGCCACGTGTGCCGTACCGTTTTTTAAGGCAGCTAGAGCGCGGGCGCTGTTAGTATTGACCCAAAGCAGCGAAACATCCCGGCAAATATTGTGCAGACGCTGCCGCAGCAAGCCTAGCACCGGACTGCATCCAGCCAGAATTATGGGTGATTGCTCGAGGGTTTCCTGTGCCAAAACTTTCGATTTTATCCGCTCCCCTGCTTTTTGCAGCACGATCGCGTTTGCTTCCAGCCCGAGCAGTTCCCTGCTTGCCGGGTAAGCAGTATATCCTGTCGCTGAACGAATCAGTTGGATATGCGCTCCGTCCTCCGGCATCGGTCCGATGCATGACCATTGGCTAAAGACTTCCGTAATCGGTTCTTTTTCCAACCAAAAAATCTCTTCCAGTCTTTTCCCTAACACCTTTGCCAAACGCAGTGCTACCGCCAAGGAAGGACCATATAGCTCTGCTTCGATGCCGCCCACCGTTTGCCGGGAAACTCCGGCTTTGTCCGCCAGTTCTCCCTGAGAAAGGCCTTGAGACAGTCGTATTTCCCGCAATTTGTTCTTGGTTGCTGTCTCCTGAAAAAAATCCTTCTCACTCACTTGCGCCCCGCCTTTCTTGCCGTTGTTCTTAGCATAGCACCCTCACCCTAACCCTCTCCCATTGGCAGAAGTCAGAAGTCAGAGGTCAGAGGTCAGAGATACCCTTGCCCCCCTCACCCTAGCCTTCACTCAGAGTGAGAGGGATTGCACCCTCACCCTGGCCCTCTCTTTCACAAATTCCCTCTCCCTCTGGGAGAGGGTGGAGCGCAGCGAGGGTGAGGGAATTAGTCTCATGTAAAGAATTTTTGCATAATGTTAAAAATTCCTGCTTCGCAGAGAGTAGACTTGCTATAAGTTTTTCTTCTTGATATTTTCTATATTTAGAACAGACCGCTTATACGTTATTTCTTGGAAATGTGGCAGGAATTTCTATTTTCACGCAGAAAATGCACTTCCGGGAGATCTTTTCTACAAAATATAACAGGCACTACTTGTTCGAAGCGATGTTGTCTTAGTTCTTTGAGCTATCGGATATGTGTTGATCCGGCAGAGGGGGGGTGACGAGTGTTGAGTGGTGACATTCTGAGTATTTCCAGGGCAAATCGCAGCATAATTTTGACACTGTCTCTCTATTTTGGTTGGCTCCTCTCCTTCCCCTTTTTCGGACCTGTATTGTCTACTGTAGCACCGTCATTAGAACATTTGGGGCTTCCCATCTCTAATGTCTTTGTTTTTTTCCATGCACTTACGTATCTGCTTGCAGGATTGTTGCTCAAGGATATTAAGCTGTGGAAGATGCTCATGTTCTCGAGTCTCGGGATAACTATTGTCATCGTCACAGCGCTGCCTTTCTCCCCTTTTCCATTGTGGCCGGGGGCCATGGCAATCCTCGGGGTTTCAGCTGCTGTGTATGTCATTGGTTGGGCTTTTCCCTATTCAGCGTATGTTTCTCTCGGTAGTCGCTTAAGGTTAATGGCCTCCGTTATTATCGGCGCAAATATTGTTTTTATTATCTTTAATCTCCTTTCCACCCGCATCTCTCCGTCGCTGCTGCTCGTCCTGAGCGGCATACCCCTTTGGTTTGCTCTGCTGACGATGCTTTATTTCCCCGCCTACGGTGAACTAAAAGTAATTTTGCCGGATCCGGCCAATAAGAGGACTGTTTTCCCTGTCCCCGTTATGCTGATTATTAGCCTGTTTGTTGCGGGGCTATACTTGTGCGCTGGTTTTTTGTATAAAATTATAAAGCCTTACATTGGCACGGCTAGCCCACTGTTAATCGATTATAGGTACCTGCCTTACATTGTTGTTCTGCTGATTGTATGGCATTTCGGGGAAAGGCTGCAACGCTACTTTTTGGTTTATTTAGGTGTCTCTCTGCTTGGTTTGGCTTTTGTTTCTTTTGCCTTGATTTATCGAAGCACGGCCGGCATGTTCTTAACGACTGTGCTGATAGAGGCAGCTTTTGCTTGCCTTGATCTTTTTATTTGGACCACCCTTGGTGATTTGGCTTTTATATACGGCTCATCCTTTAAGTTTTTTGGGCTGGTATTAGCTGCCAAGCTTAGTAGTATTTTTGTTGGGGGACTAATCAGTGTGAATCTACTTCAGGTCGTCGGTTACCCTCACCTATATACATCATTATTTGCTGCCGCAGCAATATTTTTAACATATACAGTGGTTCCCTGGCTTAATGAGCGGATGCAAAAAGATTTGTACTGCTTTTTTAGTAGTTATAATAAATATAGTGAAGGTCCTCAGGAAGATGAAAATGCATCCATGGAAGACTGTTTGGGGCAAAGTCCTTTTGGTCGTGCTATAGAATTACTTCTTCCGGAACAAAAGCTGACGCCCCGGGAAACAGAAATCGTTGCTCTGCTGCTGCAAGGCTTGGCAAACGGAGAAATAGCAGCTCAGCTTCATATCAGCGAAAATACGCTGAAGACCCATCTGCGTAAAATCTACCCGAAATTTGGTGTTGCCCAGAAAAAAGAGCTTCTCTGTCGTGTGTTTGGTGATGGTAAGCATATGATGACCCATTGCCATATGTAAGATCTGTAAAATTATAAAACGTAGTAAAATATGAAGCCCTTTAGGGGCTTTTTTATTGTCGGCAAATATCACCCCTTAGGGGTGATAGATTTCGATAATGTTTTCCATTAGACTTGAATAAAAATATCCAGGCTATTCTTGGCTGATAAAGTAAGGAGGCGCTCTTACGCTTACCGGTAGAGCAAAAGAATCTCAAGAAAGTTTTGCATAATTAGTATTTTTCTGGTATTATTAACAATGAATAAGTAAAACGTAGCATAGTCCCAAAAGCTTAAGATAAATAAGCTTTTTTGTCGATTTGGAGGATCATGTATGGGTGAAAAGGATATCTTGACGGAGACGGAAAGCAAACAGCTTAAAGTTTTTACTTTGGGACATTTTGTGGTAAAAGACGGGGATAAATTCCTTTCTGAAACGCGTGGGCGTTCACGCAAGGTATGGGATCTGTTTAAATATTTGCTGGTTAACCAAGACCGCGTTCTGCTCCCGGATGTTATCGTAGAACAGTTATGGCCGAACCAGCCCTACGATAATGCAAAAAGCGCTGTCCGTACGCTAATCCACCGCCTGCGCAGCCTGCTTGGTGAAGGAGTGGATTTAATTAGATTTACCCAAGGGGGCTATACCTTTAATCGTCACCAGGACTTATGGGTAGATGTAAACGTTTTTGAATCCTGTTGCCGCCAGGCTCGTCTTGCTGCACAACAGGGTTTGATACAGGAAGCCATAAATCTGTACAGACAGGGGCTGTCACTTTATAAAGGAGACTTGTTGCCTGAGTGTCCTTACAGTGACTGGTTGATACCCCTCAGAAGCCATTACCGTCGCTTGTATTTGCAAAGTGTAGTGGAACTGGCTCTGCTGCTTAGAGAGTCACATGCTTATACGGAAATAGTTGAAGAGATAACCAGGGCGCTGCTGATTGACTATTTTGAGGAAGAGCTGCACTTGATTTTGCTCGAGGCGCTGCTGGATGATGGAAAGGTAGCGCAATCAAAATGGCATTATGAAAATGTCACATCCGTTTTTTACCGGGAAATGGGACTGAAGCCTTCCCCGGCCATGAAACGAATGCTCCGCCTCATTCAGGAACGTGACAGCGATAGCGGCAAAGTCCTGGATTTTTCCGCTTTTCGGGAGGCCATGCAAAGTAGGCAGCAGACTAATGAGGCTTTCTTTTGCGAGCCGGAATTTTTTAATGTTATCTGCAACCTGGAAATTCGTCGAGCGGAAAGAAACGGTGGGCAAGGATTGTTGGCCTTGTTGGCTGCAACCTCCTCAGAACTTGGCACTGAAACAGCCAGAACATGGCAGGAGGACATGGCTGCTTTGCAGGAGGTTCTGCAGGACGCCCTGCGCAAAAGCGATGTGCTTTGCCGCTTTGGCCAGCAGCAGTTTATGGTTCTGTTGCCAAACACCACCCCGGAGCAGGGGCAGCGTATTCTGCAGCGTCTGGCCGCCGGCCTCAAAGAACGTGAGCTGCTGCTGAGAAGCAGGTTGCAGTCTTTAACCCCGCCTGACAAGACCTAACTACATAGCAGTATCGCCAAAACCGTTGGTCCCTAAAGGCCAGCGGTTTTGTAATTAAACGAATATTTATTCGTAATTTGTTTGTCACAGAATGGTAATTTTCTTGCCACCGTCATGTTTCCGGCTTGAAACTGCCCGCTGATATGCTGTGTTCAGCAAATGACTAGCGAGTGTTGTTCCGGCAGCGTGCTTCGATTGCCCTTAAAAGTGACAGCAGTTCAAAGGGTGCGGCGAATCTCAATGAAGAAGTGTTTTTTTCCGGGTTAGGGGGAGAAAGAGTGGCGCATAGCCAGGCAGTAAACCATAAACGATACGCCAAGGGTCAGTCTTTCTTGATCCAGGTTAAGTTTCAACAAAACAACTGCTGGCAGGGCACCATTCAGTGGCTGGAAGGTCAAAAATCTTGTTCGTTCCGCAGCCTGTTAGAAATGCTTAGTTTAATGGACGAAGCACTGAGGGCAACGGCATCTCCTGAGGACAAGCAGGAAATACGCTGCTGGGAGAAGGAGCCGTAGGCTTTACTGAAGTGAAGAATTTCTTGCCGGGAAAAGTTGTCTAGGTATTTAGGTATTAGGCTTGGGTTTTGCTTCGGGCACGAATCACGCAAAAAAACAGGAGGGCAACTAATGAGCAGGTTGCAGCAGCGCCGCAGGCGTCGCTTGGAAGCCAGACGAAAGGCATTAAAGGATTTCTGTCAAGCTTGTTGGGTTGCCGCCATAATTCTCTTGTTCTATTTCGTGTGGCAGTTGCCGGTTACAATAGCTTACTTTACCGATCGGGAGGAGACGCAAGCTGCTTTTCGTGCCACATCATTTGCCGAAAACCTGACAATTTCCCCTGGGAAGAGTAAAACGAACGACAGCCCAGGTAATCCAGGCCCGGCCTTTAAGGTAGCAAAAAGCGTCAATGAGCAGATTTACCTTAATTTTGGCACCTACCCCTCCGGTAACAACAGGAACTTTCCTCATGTGCTTACCGTTAAAAATATTGGCGACCGCATCTTGACTCTGAACTGGTATTTTTCCGAATCGCTGGCACAGCATTTCGAAACCCAGAATGAGGAAGTTATCTTGGAACCGGGTGACAAAATTGAATTGGGCTTCAAACTGGATGCCTCTTCGGATGCGCCCGGCGAGTATTTTGGCTCTCTGCATCTTTCAGCATTAAACGGCTTTATAATCAGAGAGTTGCCCGCTCGCCTGCGTTTGGCGGAAACGGGCAAAGATGATAAAGATGATAAAGACGATGATGGCAAAGAAAAAGATAAAGACAAAGACAAAGACGATGATGATGATGACAAGAAAAACGGTAAGGACATAAAGCAGCAGAACATTTGTCAGCAAACTGCCAGCGAAGCAATTTACAAGCCTCAGGGAGTTACTGAAAGCGTTTACCAGTGCATGAGTGTTGACAATGTTATAAACGGTGACAGTAAAAATGTTAACGATTTCTGGGAACCGGAAAAAGCTGCAGGCCAAACCAAGAATAAAGAGACCAAGGCAGGAAAACAACGAGGTGAAAATTGATGGAAACAGCAGTCGCAAAGCAGTCCGGAGCATTAACCACTGTGCGTAAAATTGTACGCCTTGTCGGTCAACTCCTGTTTGCCTGCATATTGCTGCTGATGGCTGTGTTTGTCTATTTTCTCTTGCAGAACAGGATGACTGGTGGCGTTAGCGCCGTGGCAGGGTACCAGTTGTATATTGTTGAGGGAGGCAGCATGAGTCCCGCCTTTGAGGCTGGAAGCGTAGTGCTGGTACGGCCCATCGAAGCAGCCGCAGCACAGGTTGGAGACATCATCACCTACCGCGACCCCGATCCGGAAAGAGCCGAAACAATCGTTACTCACCGAATCATAACTGTAAAACCCACTGATCCCGTCAGCTTTATCACCCGCGGTGACGCCAACGACGCTAACGACCCGCTACCGCTCCCTGCCGCTAACCTGATCGGGCGTGTGGACTTCAACATACCTTATCTTGGTTTTCTCTTCAGTTTTGTTAGGACCAGAATGGGAATTGTTCTGCTCGTCATTGTGCCGGCGGTTCTGATTATCGCTACAGAGCTACGCAAGCTTATGGGCTACGCGCAGGCTTTGGAAAGAGAAAAACAATTGAAGGGGGGAAGCTAGCGGGGGATTTAGCATGATTCAAAGTCTGTCGGTGACGGCAAAAACCGGTAGGGGCAAAGCTGTTGTGAGGCAGTGACGCAAAGCCGTTGGGCCTTAAAATTGTTAAGGTTGCCAGGCTGCCCGGAAGCGGGCGCGGCGTACCGCTTGTGCGCCAAAAAATAATCTAACCGGAGGTTTTGAAAAATGAAAACGAAAATGTTTACAAGTATGCTGGTTATCGCTCTGGCGGCCGCTTTGGTAGGCGGTGCCACCATGGCTATCTTCACCGATGAAGCTGTTAACGAGGGCAATACCTTTACCGCAGGCACGATTGACATTAACACCGTCGGAGCTACAACGTTACCGTTAGCCGCCGGCAACATGGCGCCTGGAGATACCGTTACCGGCAGCTTTACCGTGGAAAATGACGGCACACTGGAACTGCGGTTTGATGTGTCGGCCGAAGGTAGCGGTGCTCTGTTCCTTGGCGACACCCCCGCAACGGTCGGCGGGCTTGAAGATGACCAAGATGTAGTGCTGGAGCCTGGTGAATCTGCCATTGTGTCATTCACTGTAGAACTGCCAATTGGTGCCAACAACGATTACCAGGGTGCAACCGGTACTGTTGACTTCACCATCGAGGCCGAGCAGACCGCCAACAATCCCGTCGAATAGCACAGCCTGACGTCAAAGGCAGACTTTATTCCTGCCGTTAAGACGGCAGGGAAAGGAGGAACTGCATGAAAACAAAACTATTTGTACTGGTACTGGCGGTGCTACTCGTAGCGGGGCTGGCAGGCGGCGCTACCGTGGCCATCTTCACCGATACGGCTGACAATGACGGGAACATCTTCACGGCCGGCACGGTGGATATTGCTGCCGACCGCGACCTTGGAGACCCGATTCCCGGTCCGATGTTTTACACCACGATTGCTGAAGGAGCGGTCGAGCCAGGGCAGGAGGAGTTGCTGGAAAATGTCACAGACGTCTGGTGGCCCGGGCGGACAGTGGCTCGCAACTTAGATGTACGCAACCTTGGTTCACTGCGGGTACGGCTGAACCAGGTCTCGGCGGCGATTACTTCGATCAATGGCGAGGATCCAACGGAAAATCAGAGCTTGGCAGACTATTTTGCCGACAACATGAATGTCAAGATCTATGTGGCCGGGCATCCTACAAACAAGGTGTTGTTTAACGGTTCACTAACCACGTTGCTTGCCGGTCCGCAGAATTGCATCTACAAGCCGGCTATCGCTCCATATACAGGGTTTTGGCCGCCCATGGTGCAGCTGGTCTATGAGGTAACTATGGATAGTGATGCAGGCAATGACCTGCAAGGGATTGTGCCGGTGGTCAGCTTCTATGTCCATGCCGAGCAGACCAAAAATAATCCCTAGACCTAAATCAACTTAAACAAAATATGCAGTATGAACTGCCGGCGGGAGGCTTTATACCTCCCGCCGGTTTAATATGCGAGCATAACTATTGAAGCGGCTGGAATCAGGTGCTATAATATCCTTGTGCCTGAAATTCACTTTGGTTAAGTTGCGAAGGTTTCAATTTTATTGGTAAGTTTAATAATGGGAGTAGATGTCTGCCTGGTGAGGGCCCCGGACTTCAAATCCGGTGGCGGGCGTTGACCCGTCCGTGGTGGGTTCGATTCCCACCTACTCCCGCCAACAGCCTTCGTGATTTAATCGATGATGAATGGATTGAAAGCGAAGAATGGTTCATTAGCTGACTACATGATGCAAACTTCGTAAATAATATGTTGAAAATATGTATAAGATTATTTGATTTTTCATATAATAATTGCCCAAAACTGTATCGTTTTAAATGATAGGTAAACATATTGTTGACGATAGCTTGTATACTATGATATTTTATAGACGAGGGGAAAAGGGAGGTTATCTAATGAAAGATCTGTTTGAACAGATTGGAGATAAAATCCAGTTGTATTTAGAAGAAAATAAGATGAGTCAAACAGAGTTAGCTGAAAAGTTTGGTGTTTCTAAACAAGTTATGAGTAAAATAGTTCATGGCAAAAAAGCTATTAATGTAATAGAAGTATCCAAATTAGCTTCAATAATGAATGTTTCTTTTGATTATTTAATGAAATATGAGGAGCACCAGATAATCAATCCAGTCTTTGTAATGATGGGTTCTGTTAGCAAACCAAATACTAAGGATGATTTAAGATTTCTTGATCATGTAATGGATGAAATGGTAGAATTGACTAATTTATTGCAGAATCAAGTGGAGTGAATAATATGTCTGCGAATGTGGTTAGCCATTTGGAATTAAGTCAGGAAATAGTAAAAGAATTGGAGTTTAAAGCAAACACAAAAATTTCAGAGTTAGGAAAATCCTTGCGAATAATTAAAGAAGAGATTTTCGGTATTATAGCGAAGAACTCAATTTTTTTACAATACCCAATTGAAGATGATGAATTATGTGGTTTTGTTTGTCCCAAAGGGGGCAAACTATTTTCTTTTGTAAATTCATATATTCAGTTTGATAAACAAATATTTGCGGCAGCTCATGAATTGTACCATATTTGGTATGATGAAGATGTTTTAAAACATGGAGATTTTATTAGTCTATCTACACTTAATTTAAATGGAGACAATAAATTAAGTCTCAAAGAAAACATGGCTAATAGATTTGCTGCTATGCTTTTAGTACCAAAAAGAGTATTAAGAAATGAACTAGATGAACTAGACTTAAGACCCAATAATCTTAAACTTTTTGATGTTATACGATTAATGGATGTTTTTGGGGTTCCCTATAAAGCAATTGTGCGTCGTCTTTATGAAATTGATTTTATATCTCTTGACAAATGTCTTGAGTTAATGAACTTATCTGACAAAGAGGAAGACTCGCCAGTTCGTATCGCACAGAAAAGGTTACAACTAGGAGTTGAACAACAGCGGAGAACTAATACAATACGATTTGATGGTTTGCTGGATGCAGCTTTATATGCATTTGAAGAAAAGAAAATTACTGAAGATAAGCTTAAATACTTACTATCACTAGCTCGTAAAGGCCCTGAAGAATTTGGAATTTCTCGAAAAGCAATGAACGAAAAGGATATATTGGAATTCTTGGAGAATGATTAATAAATTAATTATTCTTAAGACTGGAGTTTCAATATGCCTTTAAAGTGTAAGATTGCCTTATTAGATGCGGATTTTGCAATAAAGCTTGGTAGAGTAGAAAGTCAAAATATTATCGAAGATATTATTCCAGAATTTGTTGAATTGCTTTATATTCACAGACATGTTTATGAAAATGAAATTCTGACACCAGCTGCTGTAAAAAAGCAGGTTGATAGTTTAGTCAGGCAAAAAAGGGCAATTATTGTCGATAGGCAATTTATATCTGCACAAGATGGGAGTAAAGAACTAATATATGATCAGGTTATAAGCCTACTTAAAACTAAGTTTTGGGATTCAAAAAAACCTAGAAAAAACTGGGGAGAGATAGTGTCGTTAGCGTTTGCAAAAACAGATGGGGTAACTGTCTTTTTATCTGATGAGAGCGATCTGCAAGATATAATTGATGAACACCTAAATCTTGAGGATGCTAACGACATACGGGTTGTGAAGATAAAAGATTTTATTGAATGGATGAAAGCTGCCGGATCCCAGAGAAAACTTTGTAGAATAATATGGTTAGTAAGTGGGGAAGTAGAAAACCTTAAACAACGTAAAGAGCAGTTTGATGGAGAAATATGGCCATTAGAATGAACAGAAGTAGAAACTTTATTGCGCCCGGTACAATTAAATCAGGCGACTACTTTGCTTAATCGTCAGAATGCCCGTGACATTTTTGCTTGTGTAATGATGAAGGAGGCGGGTTGCTGTGTGGAATACCGATCTTCTAGATAGTGCTCTCGCCAAGAAAAAACTAAAGCGGGAGCAGCACCGCAAACAGCTATTAGCCGATGCGATGCAAGTTCTGGATAAATTGGCAGAGGAAATCTACTTTGAGCAGGCTTATGTCTTTGGTTCGGTGTCAAGGCCGCATTGCTTCAATGAACATTCTGATTTGGATATAGCTTTTATAGGACTAAAGGATGAAGATTTTTTCAAAGCCATGGCGTTCATCTCGGGAGAAGTCGGCAAGGATGACGTAGATGTGGTGCAGTTGGAAGAACACCGCTGGGCTGAAAAGATAATCAAGGAAGGGATACCATGGAAAAGGAAAGATTAGCGCTTCTGAAGGCTGAGATATATGCACGTGTAAAAGAGATTGACAGCATTTATGCAAAACTGGATGATAGAAAGGGTAAAAGGGGCAGAATAGCCACAGAAAGCCTTGCTTATCAGCTCCATAATCTTTATTGCGCGTTTGAAGACCTTTTTAAAGTAATAGCTGATTTCTTTGAGAATAACATAGAGGACAAGACTCGCTATCACGCAGAACTACTAAAGAGGATGCTTCTCACGATTGAAGGCGTAAGACCTGCCTTATTATCTGAGGAGAGTTTTGTCTTGTTGAATAATCTGCATTCTTTCAGACATTTCTTCAGGCACGCTTATTCATATGAACTGGATGAGAGAAAGGTGCGGCTTGTCTTAGCAGATGCGACAAAGTTGCGTGAGCTGTATACTGCGGACGTGGAAGTCTTTTTGAAAGGTTATACTTCTTAAGAGTCAGGACGGATTTCTGAGCTGTCCTGATTTTTTTGTTGGAACCGAGTACTTGCCACATTTATTGTTTGTTCTGCAGGAAATATACATTTACTGTCGAATACTTGCGCGAGAGATAAGGGCTTTATTTGTAAAAAGAGCAGTTGAAGGGAGTGCTTTTTTAAGTGAAAACCTGGTTAGTTACCGGCGGTGCCGGTTTTATCGGCAGCAACTTCATCAGGCAGTGCCTTGCCGCAGAAGAAGACTTGCGGATTATAAACCTGGATAAGCTTACCTATGCGGGAAATATTGAGTCTTTGGCTAAGTATGCGGATTATCATAATTATATATTTACTCATGGAGATATCAGAGAGCGAAGTTTAAGCAAGAAATTGTTGTCAGAATATAATCCTGATGCGATTATAAATTTTGCCGCAGAATCCCATGTGGATCGTTCCATTGATGGGCCGGCCGATTTCATCCAAACAAACACAGTAGGAACTTTTGAACTGTTGGAGGCGGCGCGGTTTTATTGGGAGGGGCTGGATGCTGGTAAGCGCCAAGACTTTCGTTTTCTGCATGTTTCCACTGATGAAGTTTATGGATCGCTTGGCTCTGAGGGTTATTTCACCGAAGAAACCTCTTATAAGCCGTCTTCTCCTTATTCTGCCTCAAAGGCTGCCTCTGACCACTTGGTTCGTGCCTGGAATCATACCTATGGTTTGCCGGTGCTGATTACGAATTGTTCTAATAACTATGGTCCCTATCAATTTCCCGAAAAACTGATCCCGCTGATGATCCTGAAAGCATTGGCCGGTGAGCCCCTTCCGGTATATGGTGATGGACAGAATGTGCGGGACTGGCTTTACGTGGAAGACCACTGCCGGGCAATCAGAACTGTACTTGAAAAAGGCAGTCCAGGGCAAACGTATAATATTGGTGGGCATTGTGAAAAAACAAACCTGGAAGTAGTTAATACTATTTGTGCCATTCTAGATCAACTTGTGCCGGATTCTCCAGTACTTCCGCATGCTGCACTTATAACATATGTCAAGGATCGCCCGGGTCATGATCGTCGTTACGCCATAGATGCCGCAAAAATCCAGCGCGAGTTGGGTTGGATGCCGCAAGAAACTTTTGAAACAGGACTGCATAAAACTATTACTTGGTATCTGGAAAATCGTCATTGGTGGCAACGGGTGCTAGACGGAAGCTACCGAGGAGAAAGATTGGGGTTGGTGAGCAATGCATAAGGGAATAATTCTTGCCGGAGGATCAGGCACTCGCCTGTACCCGCTTACCCGAGTTGTGAGTAAACAGCTGATGCCGGTTTACGACAAGCCGATGATCTATTATCCGCTTAGCATCCTGATGCTTGCGGGTATCACTGAGATTTTAGTCATTAATACCCCACAAGATCAGCACCAGTTTCAATCATTGCTAGATGACGGGAGTCAATGGGGGATTAATATTCGCTATGCGGTGCAACCCAGCCCGGACGGTCTCGCGCAAGCCTTTATTATTGGACGTGACTTTATAGGCAATGATAGTTGTGCCCTCGTCCTGGGAGATAATATTTTCTATGGACATGGTCTTACCCCAAAACTTAAAACTGCAGCCGCTCAAGATCAAGGTGCCACTGTCTTCGGTTACTGGGTACGCGATCCGCAGCACTATGGAGTAGCAGAGTTTGACGAAAATAATCATGTTTTAAGCCTAGAGGAAAAACCGTCTAACCCTAAGTCTAATTACGCTGTTACCGGTCTTTATTTTTATGATAACCAAGTAGTTGACATGGCTGCCAGCTTGAAACCGTCTGCCCGAGGAGAGCTCGAAATCACTGACATCAACAAACTTTACTTGCAGCAAGATCAACTACGCGTGGAAAAGCTTGGTCGTGGTTTCGCCTGGCTGGATACAGGTACCCATGAAGCTTTGTTGCAAGCTGCCAATTTTATTGAGACGATTGAACAGCGGCAAGGGCTGAAGATCTCTTGCCCCGAAGAGATTGCGTATCATCAGGGACTGATTGATGCTGAGCAGGTGCTTAAACTTGCCGAGCCGCTTAAGAAAAATGGCTACGGCCAATATTTGCTGAACCTAGTCGGGAAGGACAAGCCAGTATGAAAGTAATTGAGACTAAATTGCCGGGGGTAATGATCGTTGAGCCTACAGTGTTCGGTGATGCCCGCGGCTTCTTCATGGAAACCTGGAATCAGAAGCGCTACGCCGCAACCGGTCTGCCCCTTTCTTTTGTACAGGATAACCTTTCTTTTTCGCGGCAGGGTACTTTGCGTGGTTTGCACTTCCAACATCCCAACGCCCAGGGTAAATTGGTCTTTGTTTTGCAAGGTGAAGTATTTGACGTAGCAGTTGATATTCGGTTTGGTTCCCCGACCTTTGGCCAGTGGGTGGGCGCTACCCTTTCCGCAGACAATAAACGCCAATTATATATTCCTGCAGGATTTGCCCACGGCTTTTTTGTTGTCAGTGAAACAGCGCTATTTGCCTATAAATGTACTGACTTTTACAATCCCGAGGCTGAGGGCGGTATTGCTTGGGATGATCCGGATCTTAGCATTACCTGGCCTGACGTCAAACCAATTTTATCTGACAAGGATCGGAATTATCCGAGGCTTCTAGAGCTACCATCGTCTCAATTACCACAATACGAAGGTGCGGGTAAATGAAATCTTATTTATGGCCGCGCATTCTGCTCACCGGCAAAAACGGTCAGGTCGGTTGGGAGTTGCGGCATGCCTTGACCACGTTAGGGGAAGTGGTGGCGCTTGACCGCGAGCAACTTGATTTGGCTAATCCCGACCAGATTCGGAAACGTGTTCGAGATATCAAACCAGACTTAATCGTCAACGCAGCCGCTTACACTGCTGTGGATAAGGCTGAAGAAGAAGCAGAACTGGCCATGGCCGTTAACGGTATCGCACCCGGCATATTAGCCGAGGAAGCCAAAAAATTAAATGCTTTAATTGTTCATTTTTCTACCGACTATGTCTTTGACGGCAGTAAAACTACACCTTATACTGAAGAAGATGTGCCAAACCCGATAAACGTTTATGGTCGTACAAAGTTCTTTGGAGAACAAGCTATTCAGGCTGTAGGCACGCCTTACCTCATTTTGCGCACCAGTTGGGTGTACGGGTTGCGCGGCAAAAATTTTCTGCTTACTATACTTCG
>JAGXRV010000016.1 GCA_018335695.1 Clostridium sp. | reverse complement strand
TTCTGTCGATGGTACGCCAAGAAAACAAAAAGACGCCACACAAGTGTGTGGCATCAAGTTAATAAGATGTTGAAACAGCAGAAATTACTGAAGCTTGCTTAACTGAATGCTCATAAATGACGAACATCGGAAAGCCGTATGAGGGAAAACCTCACGTACGGTTTGATGAGGAGGGGCTGAAATAGTATTTTTATTTCAGTCTTTCACTCTACTAGGACACAGATCCCCTCTCCCTCTGCTCAGAAAATAGCCACCACGTTCCCCTCTCCCTCTGGGAGAGGGTTAGGACACAGCTCCCCTCTCCCTCTGGGAGAGGGTTAGGACACAGCTCCCCTCTCCCTCTGGGAGAGGGTTAGGGTGAGGGTGAGTATTAATCATAAAAAATGTTGTTTTGAGAAATATTAACTGTCTGGGAAGGAGTTTGTGCCGGAGCAGTCGAAGTAAACTAAAAATTTGCGCATCTTTCTTATTCTTTTTCTACCACTAAAGGAGGCATTCGTGTGAAAAACTACACAACAGAGAATATTCGCAACGTTGCCCTAATTTCTCACGGTGGAGCAGGCAAAACATCATTGACAGAAGCTATGATTTATACTTCGGGCGCCACTACTCGGTTAGGAAAAACAGACTCAGGCACTACCACCACCGATTTTGATCCGGAGGAGATCAAGCGCCAGATTACGATTAACACTTCTCTTGCGCCTGTTGAGTGGGCAGGTGTAAAAGTAAACTTATTGGATACCCCAGGGTATTTTGATTTTATTGGTGATGTGGCGGGCGCACTGCGCGTAGCTGATGCTGCAATTGTAGTGGTTTCCGCAACCGCCGGCGTAGAAGTAGGGACGGAAAAATTCTGGAGTTATGCTGATGAAAATAATTTGTCACGGCTAGTCTTTGTGAACAGAATGGATAAGGAAAATGCACATTTTGCTAAGGTGTTGACGCAGTTGCAGGAGTTTTTCGGCTCAAAAGTAGTGCCGATTCAAATTCCCATCGGCGCGGAAGCTTCGTTTAAAGGTGTAGTTGATATTATTAAAATGAAGTCTTTTACTTTCGAAGGCGACGGCAAAAAAATGACGGAAAGCGCTCTGCCTGCCGACTTAGCTGACATGGCGGAAAGTTACCGTGAAAAACTGATTGAGGCGGTGGCGGAAAGCAACGATGAGCTTCTCATGAAATATCTGGATGGGGAAGCGCTTAGTACAGAGGAAATAGTTACCGGGTTGCGCATCGCTCTTCAGGCAGGCAAAGTTGTTCCGGTGCTTTGTGGTTCTGCCACTTTAAACAAAGGAACCCAGCCCCTCTTAGAGCTGATCGCCACTGCTTTCCCGTCTCCGGCAGACGTGCGCGAGGTGAAAGCATTAAAGGCTGGGAGCAACGAACCGGAAACTATCAAAATAGATGCTCAAGGCCCGGTTGCTGCCTTGGTGTTTAAAACTTTTGCCGACCCGTTCGTAGGGAAAATATCTTACTTTAAAGTGTATTCCGGCGTAATGAAAGGCGATTCACAGCTAAACAACATTAATAAAGATAAGACAGAGAGAGTCGGCCAGCTTTTTACGATGCTAGGTAAAACTCAGCTTAACCTAAACCAAGTTCCCGCCGGAGATATTGCTGCCGTCGCTAAATTGCAGTCGACAGCAACCGGCGACACATTGTGTGAAAAGAGCGTTTGTTCCGTTTTCCCGCCTATTATTTTTCCGCAGCCGGTCACAACCTTTGCTGTTGAGCCAAAAAAGCAGGGGGAAGAAGATAAAGTTGCAAGCGGGTTGGCTCGTTTCTTGGAAGAAGATCCCACTTTCCGCATGGAACGCAACTCTGAGGTAAAACAGACACTAATTTCCGGGATGGGAGAACTGCATCTCGAAATTATAACCAGCAGGCTGGCTAATAAATTCGGGGTGGAAGTGGAGCTGACACTGCCTAAAATTCCTTATAAAGAAACTATCCGCAGTGTGGCTAAAGTAGAAGGTAAGCACAAAAAACAGTCGGGCGGCCGCGGTCAGTTCGGCCATGTTTGGATTGAATTTTCACCTATGGAAACAGGCAGTTATTTTCTCTTCGAGGATAAGGTTGTAGGTGGCTCGGTGCCGCGCCAATATAT
Source organism: Clostridium sp. (assembly GCA_018335695.1). GTDB lineage: Bacteria > Bacillota > Dethiobacteria > Dethiobacterales > Dethiobacteraceae > GPS1B09. The sequence goes on along the minus strand of JAGXRV010000016.1, from coordinate 10,975 downwards.
TCCGGCGGTGGAAAAAGGCTTGCGGGAAGCAATGGAAACCGGTGTTTTAGCCGGCTATCCGGTGGTGGATATTAAAGCCAGTCTTTATGACGGTTCCTACCATAATGTTGATTCTTCTGAAATGGCTTTTAAGATTGCGGCACATTTAGCATTTAAAAAGGGGCTTGAACAGGCTAAGCCGGTGCTGCTCGAACCGGTGATGTCTGTGGAAGTTACCGTTTCCGACCAGTATATGGGTGACATTATGGGGGATATGAACAGCAGGCGCGGTCGTATTCTTGGTATGGAGCCAAGCAATGGCGTTCAGATTATTAAGGCAAATGTACCGCTGGCGGAAATGCTTAAATACGCCATAGACCTGCGTTCGATGACTCAGGGGCGCGGTTCCTTTGTGATGAAATTCAGCCATTACGAAGAAGTTCCGGGTCATATTGCCGAGCAGGTAATCGCCGCCTCTAAAGCGGAGAAAGTAGCGGCGGAAAACTGATTGTGCGGGAAATCTGCTATTTCTGCTAAGAAAGAAGGCAAGCGCCGGCGCGCTTGCCTCTTTAATAGCTTTACAGAATTTTCCTGCGGCAACTTTCTTGCCGCAGGAGCATAAACTAGTGGCAAGTTTGGCTACGGAGGCGTCTTTTGATGAAGAAAAAAATAGCTGTTTTATACGGAGGCCGCTCCGGCGAACATGAGGTCTCGCTTCGTTCGGCGGCAGCCATTCTGGCAGGTTTGCGGGAGCAAGAGGATTTGACTGTTTTGCCGGTATTTATCAGCAAAGAGGGTAACTGGTTGTTGGACGGGGTGCGGGTGGCAGTATTGCCGCATCCGGGAGTGGGCGGGTTTTTTGTGCTGGAAGGAGAAAACGCAGGCAGTGTGATTGCCGTCGATGTGGTCTTTCCTGTTTTGCATGGCACTTATGGGGAGGATGGTACCGTACAGGGGCTGTTGGAATTGGCGAGAATACCTTATGTGGGAGCCGGAGTTCCCGGATCTGCGGTGGGGATGGATAAAATTTTAATGAAAGCGGCGCTTTTGGCAGAAGGGTTGCCTGTGGGTCCCTATCTTTGGTTTACCGGTGCCAAATGGTTAAGTGACAAGGAGTTGCTGGCAGCGCAGATAGAGAATAAGCTGGGTTTTCCGTGTTTTGTTAAACCTGCCAATTTGGGGTCGAGCGTAGGAATTTCTAAAGCATATCACTTTGAAGACTTGTCAGCGGCTGTGGAGGAAGCCTTGCTTTACGATAGACGGATTTTGGTGGAAAAATTTCTGCCGGGTCGTGAAATTGAGTGCAGCGTGTTGGGGAACGATCAGCCGAGAGCCTCAATTTTAGGAGAAATAATTCCTGCCAATGATTTCTACGATTATACGGCCAAATACCTTGATAACCGGTCACGCTTGCTGATTCCAGCTAATCTGCCGGAACAGCTTGCCGAAAGAGTAAGGGAGCTTGCGGTGCAAACGTTTGTAGCGCTCGATTGCGCCGGGTTGGGACGGGTAGATTTTTTTGTTGATGACCGGCATGGGCAGATTTGGGTCAACGAATTAAACACTTTGCCGGGCTTCACCTCAATTAGCATGTATCCCAAGCTGTGGGAGGCTACAGGTCTTTCTTTTAACGATTTGTTGTTGGAACTGATTTGCTTTGCTGAAGAGCGTTATAAGCAGAAAGAGAAGTTAAAGACAACATTCGAAGTTGGTTGAAGAAGAGGTGGATTTATGAAGCGGCAGGCATCTTTTCTCCTTTTTTTGCTGTTGTTTTGGACAGGCACCGCCACAGGGCAGCTTTTAGCTCTTTCACCGGCAGAGATGGTGGAGAGCGCCCAGTTTATTCTGGCCGGCCAAGTAATCGAAATGCGGAAGCAGCAGGAGAATCCCGAATTTGTGATCCGCGTGGATACGGTTTATCGCGGCGAACTGGGGTTGGCAACGCTTACCGTCCCTTTGCCGCCGCAAGCAGACAAGCTCTTAGCTGTGCCGGAGCTTGAAAGTCGGATGCTTTTTTTCTTAGCGGCAAATGAAGGGCGAAGGCTTGCTCCGGCAGGAAGTCTAAACTGGGCAGCTTTTTTAAAAGACGGACAGGCGGAGAGACTGTTTATGGGGGCCCGTTTTAACAACTGGGCTGAGACAGACTATCTTCAGGAATACAACCGTTTTCTTGCGGAAACACCGGGGAGAAAAATCCCCCTTGACGTTAATGCGGAAGAGGGCGCTGCAGGAGAGCCTGCAAGGCGGCCGGGAGAAGTCAATCCCGTTTGGTTTTTTGCTCTCGCCGGTATTATGTTTATCTTATTACTAGTTCTGGCTTTGTTAAAAAAAAGACGCTAAACGCGACGGGGCAGGAAATCAACATACAGATCCCCACTCCCTCTGGGAGAGTGTTAGGGTGAGGGCTCCAGAAAGAAAGCAGAAGTATCTTTTTTGTTCAGCGCAACTGCTTGTCCCGGAGAAAAAATTATAGTAAAATGAGATGTTGATTAATCCAGATAGAATCATAGGGTATTACAGGAAAGGGGAGTCACGGGAATGGCAGAACAAGGTACTTTTTGTGTTAAGGCCGGCTTGGCTGAGATGCAAAAAGGGGGCGTCATTATGGATGTCACAACGCCTGAACAGGCAAAGATTGCGGAAGAAGCAGGTGCGGTAGCTGTTATGGCACTGGAAAGGGTGCCTGCCGATATTCGCGCCGCCGGCGGCGTGGCCAGAATGGCAGATCCGGAGATAATTTTAAAGATTATGGAGGCGGTAACCATTCCGGTTATGGCCAAAGCGCGCATCGGTCACTTCGTAGAGGCAAAAATCCTGGAAGCACTAGGTGTAGATTATATCGACGAAAGTGAAGTGCTTACTCCTGCAGACGATGAATTTCATATTAATAAGCGGGAATTTACTGTTCCTTTTGTCTGCGGTGCAAGAAATCTTGGCGAAGCACTGCGGCGCATCGGGGAAGGGGCGTCTATGCTTAGAACTAAAGGTGAGCCGGGGACAGGCAATGTAGTTGAAGCCGTCCGGCACATGCGGATGATGACGAGTGAGATACGCAAACTATTAAATACGCCTGACGAAGAATTAATGACCTTTGCTAAACAAGCGGGCGCACCGTATGACCTGGTTTGTCAAGTGAAGCGCTTGGGGCGCTTGCCGGTGGTGAATTTTGCTGCGGGTGGAATTGCCACACCGGCTGATGCAGCTTTAATGATGCAGCTGGGGTGTGACGGGATTTTTGTCGGCTCAGGAATTTTTAAAGCTAAAGAGCCGAAAGCGCGTGCGAAAGCTATCGTGGATGCCACACTTCATCACGATGACCCCAGCCTCTTGGCGGAAATTTCCAAAGGGTTGGGTGAAGCGATGCCTGGTTTAGAAATTTCTTCAATCCGTCGGGAAGAACGGATGCAGGAGCGGGGCTGGTAACAGATGAAAATCGGTGTGCTTGCCATACAGGGCGCCGTCCGTGAGCATGTAACTGCCCTGCAAAAATGCGGTGTAGATGTCGTCTGCGTTAAAAAGGCGAAACAGTTTGCTGATCTCGATGGACTGGTAATTCCTGGGGGAGAGAGTACAACCATCGGCAAGCTGCTTGTTCGCTTTCAATTGGCGGAACCGATTTTGCGGCTGATCGCACAGGGCAAGGCGGTCTACGGTACTTGTGCAGGTTTAATTTTGTTGGCTGCCCGAGTGGAAGGAAGCGAGCAATTTTTATTGGGCGGGATGGATATTTCTGTTGCGCGCAATGCATTCGGTCGGCAGCGGGAAAGTTTTGAACAGGAGCTCTCCATTCCTGTTTTGGGTAAGGAGCCTTTTCCGGCTGTGTTTATCCGCGCACCTTTGATAAAATCCTACGGCAGTAAAGTGCAAGTGCTGGCCAGATGCAACGATGAGGTTGTAGCTGCCCGGCAGGATAATCTTCTCGTTAGTGCATTTCACCCGGAGTTGACAGACGATGCGCGGATGCATAGTTATTTTGTGGCGATGGCTAAGGGCAACTAGAATAGATTGTTTGCAAAAAGAGAAGGGCAGCCCTTCTCCTTTTTGTGCCGGCTGAAAGGAGAAACTGCTTCGATGTGGAAATATGCATGAGGGTGAACTTATGCGGGAGAAAAATCTTTTCGATTTACTGGCTGCAGTATCGAAAAAAACAGCTCATAAAACTAAGCCGACACAGCCTGCCTGTCAACCTTTTTCCTTGGAGAGTTTGGCTGCAGAAGTTGTGCGCTGCGCACGTTGTTCGCTTCGCCTGGGAGCGGATCGGGTGGTTTTTGGCGAGGGAAATCTGCAGGCAAAATTAATTTTTGTGGGCGATGCTCCCGGCGTCGATGAGGATCTCCAGGGGAGACCCTTTGTGGGTGCGGCTGGACAACTGCTAAATAAAATTTTAGCGGCGGCGGAAATTAAACGAGAAGAAATATATCTTACCAATGTTATAAAGTGCCGGCCGCCGGAAAACCGAAAACCACAGCCGGAAGAGGTGGCTGTTTGCCGAGAACATCTGCGGCGGCAGATTGAGCTGATTAGACCGGCGATAATTGTTTGCCTTGGCTCTTTTGCAGCGCGGGCGCTGGTAAACAACGCAGCCGGCGCTAATCCGGCGCGCGGCCGTTGGTGCGAATTAAACGGAGTTCGCATGCTGCCTACATTTCACCCTGCCGAGTTGCTTTTAGATCCGGCAAAGAAAAAACCGGTTTGGCAGGATATTCAGCAAGTAAGAGATGCCTACCGTTTGCTAACGTTTTAAGGAGGTAGTCTTGTGGCGCGTATTTTAGTTGTGGACGATGAAAAGACCATCGTGAAAGGCTTAAAGTTTAGCCTTGAAAAAGAGGGCTACGAGGTTTTGGCTGCTTATGACGGTGCAGAGGCTTTGAGCTTGTTCAAAACGGAAAACCCGGACCTAATCGTGCTCGATTTAATGTTGCCCGAAGTTGATGGTTTTGAAGTTTGCCGCAGAATCCGCAAGGGAAGCGAAGTGCCGATTATTATGCTTACCGCGCGGGGTGAAGATATTGACAAAATTCTTGGCTTGGAGCTAGGGGCTGACGATTATGTTACCAAGCCGTTTAATCCTCGTGAATTGACGGCTAGGATTAAGGCGATTCTGCGCCGATCCCAGCTTCACTCCGGTAAAGACCAGGCAGGGATGCAGGTTATACGTCTGCAGGATTTACAGATTGATTTGTTCCAACGTAAGGTGCGGATTCGCGACAAAGAAGTAGATTTGACGAGCAAGGAGTTTGCCTTGTTAAGTCTTTTGGCCAGCCACCCGGGACGGGTTTTCAGCCGTGAAAAGCTGCTGGAACATGTATGGGGCTATGATTATTACGGGGATGCGCGGACGGTGGATGTTCATATTCGGCATTTGCGGGAAAAAATTGAGCCGGATCCTGCTACTCCGCAGCTAATCCTTACTGTCTGGGGAGCCGGATATAAATTCCGGGAGGCAAAAAATGTTTAACAGTATTCGCACCAAGCTGACCGTTACGTATATAGTTTTGATTTTGGCGGTCCTGTTGGTGACCTCATTCTTCTTGCTTAACACTCTCGAACAATATTATATCAGCTATCAGTATTTAATCCTTGAGGCGGCGGCACACCCGGTGGCCAGGGAGGCCGCAGCCAATTTGCGTGAGGCGCCAAACGTGGTCACTCTATCCAATGTGGCGGAAGAATACGGACGACAGTATCGTATCAGAGTAATAATTACCGATCATCGTCAGCGAGTGCAAGGCGATTCGTTGCGTGTGGGTGGTCTGGTAGGAACTACGCTGGAGCGGGCAGAAATAGCTGCCGCCTTAGCCGGCGAGCAGGGGCGCAGCATCCAGTATTCCCACCAGTCAAGACAATGGGTAATGCAGGTAGCAGTGCCGATCATCTTTGAGGATTCGATTATCGGGGCAGTATTTATTGCCTCATCTCTTTCCGATATTTATGCCGTCCTCGATAATGTCCGTGATTTTCTCCTTTTGGCAACAGTTCTTTCCCTTTTGTTTGCCGGTTTGCTCGGAGTATATTTTGCCCATCATATTACTGTTCCGATTGAATCGCTGACTGCGGCGACAGAACAGATTGCTCGCGGTGATCTGACGCAGCGTGTTTCTGTCCGCTCTAAGGATGAGATTGGCCGGCTGGCCGGTCAGTTTAACCATATGGCGGTACGTTTGCAGGAAATGACTCGACAATTGCGTGAGTTTGTTGCTAACGCCTCTCATGAAATGAGAACGCCGCTAACATCGTTAAATATCTTAGTTAAATCCCTGCGGGAATACCCGCTGGAAGCGGAAGAGCGCGAAGAGTTTTTGGCTGATATCGATCAGGAAGTGGAGAGGTTAATCCACTTGGTAGAGAGCCTGCTTGATCTCACACGGCTTGACCGGCTGGCTGCCGAAGACACGATGAGTATGACAGATATTGTTCCTACGGTGCGTAATACGCTGGAAATGCTAAAAAAGCGCGCAGAGGAAAAGAGAATAGTTTTGGAGTATTCGCTGCCGGAATCTACGGAACCTGTATTTGCCGTGCTTCATCAGGTGAAGCAGGTGGTTTTTAACCTGGTAGATAATGCGATTAAATATACGCCGGAAGGCGGACATGTCCAAGTGAGGCTTTTCCAAGAACCTGAAAGACTGCTGCTCAGTGTAACTGATAGCGGTATTGGTATTCCGCCGGAACACCGGGAGAAAATTTTTGAGCGCTTTTATCGAGTAGATAAAGCTCGTTCCCGTGAACAAGGGGGGACAGGCTTAGGCTTGGCGATAGTAAAAGAAATTGTGACACGCCATGGCGGGGAAATATTGGTTGAAGATAACGAAAATGGGCTGGGAACCACATTTATTGTAACTTGGCCCAGCGCATTGGGCGTTACCGCTGCCGCTGAATATTAACAAGAATTAAAAGATATGTAACGGAACCTACGTATTTAACCGTTATAATAGAATGACTTGATCTGCCTGAGGTGGAGTTATGCGAAAAAAGATTCTTTTACGTATGATAGGAATTATGCTTTTGCTTGCATTTACGCCGGTGTTTTCTTCCTGCGGAGTGCAGCAACCGGCAAAAGGCGACATCAGCCCCATTGAGCCTGTTGTGCCGGGCTTGGAGAACGGGGGTGTCTATGCTGTAAAGGGCCGCTTTTCTGTTCGCAGCGGCAGTGTGCAAATTTTGGCGCTTTCTGTCACTTCGGACGGCACAATGGCAGTCGTAGGTACTTCCTCTCGTTCGCTTTACTTTTTGGGAGAGGGCGGAGGTTTAATCTGGGAAAAGAACTTGACTTCTGATTTTTCGCAGGCAGTAATCGACCCGGAGGGAAGATATTTAGCTATCGGTACGGTGGGAGGCAAGTTATTGGTTGTTAAGCCAAACGAACCCCAATCGGCGAAGGAATATTACTTTGATGCGCCGGTGGGGATCTTGGCCGTCTCTCCTGACGGGGAGCGGATTTTAGTGGGGCTTACGCCGGAAGAGCAAACGGCTGAAGATGCTTTGCTGCTTTTGGACAGGCAAGGCAATATTCTCTGGCAGAAAAATTTTGCTGAACTGCTTGATGCCAGGATTGTCGGCGACGACAACCCGATTTTTGTCTACCGGCGAAAAGGCGGCGATTCTATAATCAGCGCTTATTCCGCTGAGGGAGAAAACCTTTGGGATTTGCAGCAGCATGAGCAGATGGCCGTTGATGGCAGCGGGAAAATCTTGGTCTGCGTTCAAGGAAATGAAGTGGTGCGTTACAATCAGAACGCTACTATGTTAGGATCATATGCGATAGCCGGCACAGTCAGCAGGGTGATTATGGCTGAGACAGGAGCTTTTTACGGAGTTCTTGTCACGGATGAAGCGACCCGAAACCAGGATTTGCTCTATTTTGATGCTGACGGTAATAAATTATGGAGCAAGCGACTGCCAAATAGTTCTGATGTTCTGCTCTCAGCCGATGGACTTCGAATAGTTGTGGCTTCTTGGCGCCAGTATCGGGATGATGCCACCCAAATAGTTATTTATAATCAGTGGGGGCAACAGATTAATCTGCTTGATGTGGCCGGCAGGGCGCAAAAAATGGCCTTGGCTGACAGAGGTGACACCTTGGTTCTCGGTCTGGAAGAGGGCAGTATCTATTATTTAAATATTGCGGAGGAAATAAGCAGACAACTAAATCAGTCAGAGCAGCGAGGAATGACGCAATATTACACTCCGGTCAGTTTTGAGATACCGGCAGGTGAAAGCATGTTCACCCTGTTTTTCTATGATAGTAAAGCAGAACGCATGATCCCGGTTACCAGGCGAATTAAACGCCCGCAATCTGTGCTGCGAGCGAGCATTGAAGAGCTGGTCAGAGGTCCGTTGCAAGGCAGCTACTTGAACCGGACTATCCCCAAAAATGTTGAAATTCAGGTTTCTCAGACTAACGGCATTGTTCAGCTTAACCTGCCTGACTCGTTAGCTGAGATGAGCGGCAGTGCCTTTTTAAGTGGAGTCCTTGATTCTCTGCTGCTTACCGTAAGCCAGTTTCCTACAGTAAGACAAATTGAGTTTACAGTGAACGGCGAGAGAAGGGCTGACTTTGGACAGGAAGGTCTAAATATTGGTGAAGCATTTACGCCAATGCGTTTTGGCAAGAGGCCGGGTGAGCGACTCGTTTTCTTACCCAGCCGTTCCGAATCACGCTATTATCTGAGGCCGGAATCAATCTCAGGTGTTACATTGCATGACGAGGCGTTAGTTGAAAATCTGGTGCGGTATATACTGGCGGAGAGTTCTCAGCTCTTTTCGCTGGAACTTGCGGCGGCACGTATTGAAAATGAAATTGTTTATCTTGACTTTACCGATTCTTTTAATAAGTTGTTGGCAAATAACATGGCGGCGGCGGCCAGAGCCGCCCTGCTGCGCGATGCACTGGCGTTAACCATTTTGGAGAATGTTCCCTATGCAAATATTCACTTTACCGTTAATGGCACGCCGCCTTTGCAGCCTGAATATTTTTTGCCTTGGCAGCTTACTGTGTCCCGGCCCTATTTTTTGAACTTAGAAGAATGATTTAGCGGCCCGCCAAGCGGCCTGCTTGCAGGCCGCTTTCTATTTTTGTATAATGAGGGAAAAGCACGATGATCAGGTAAAAGAAAGAGGTCTTTTTTTATGCAGATGTTTCGGAATGAAATTTGCAACTTACTTTCAGCTTTTGTGCCGCTTGATAGTCAGCAAATTATGGCTGATTTGGAAACGCCGCCCTCTGCGGAGATGGGCGATTTTGCTTTTCCCTGTTTCAAATTGGCTAAAGTAATGCGTAATTCTCCTTTAAAAATCGCGGCGGAACTAGCTGAAAAATTGCCGGCGAATGATTTGTTTGCCGGTATTGAAGCCAGTGGACCCTATGTCAACTTTTTTTGCAATCGCCAAAAATTGGCGCTGTTAACTGTTCAAGCGGTACTTGAGCAACAAGAAGATTATGGCAAGCTGGAAGTTGGCAAAGGGAAAACAGTTGTCATCGATTTTTCAGCCCCTAATATTGCTAAGCCGTTTGGCATAGGACATCTGCGCTCGACTGTCATCGGTCACTCACTCTATCGGATCTACTTAGCATTGGGTTACCGTTGTGTGGGCATTAATCACTTGGGAGACTGGGGTACGCAATTTGGCAAGTTGATTGTTTCTTACTTAAAGTGGGGTGATGATACCCGTCTTGAAGAAGACCCGATTACATATCTTTATGAACTGTATGTTCGCTTCCATCGGGAAGCAGAAGCGGAGCCGGCTCTAGATGAAGAGGCCCGCTTTTGGTTTAAAAAACTGGAGGACGGCGATGAAAAAGCGCGTCTTCTTTGGCAGCGCTTCCGCGAGCTAAGCTTAGCGGAGTTTAAGCGAATTTATAATCTTCTGGGCGTTCATTTTGATTCTTATCAAGGGGAAAGTTTTTATAACGAGCTGCTTGCTGATACTATCAACCTAGTAGAAGAGAAGGGGTTGACGGAAATCTCGGCGGGCGCGTTGATTGTCAGCCTGGAAGACGAGAACATGCCGCCGTGTCTGTTGCGTAAGCAGGACGGGGCGACATTGTACGCCACAAGAGACTTGTGTGCCGCGATCTATCGTTACCGGACTTATGAGTTTGAGAAAATGCTCTATGTTGTAGGAGCCGATCAGACGCTTCACTTTCAACAGGTTTTTAGCGTTCTGAAAAGAATGGGTTATCCCTGGGCTGAGCGTTGTGTACATGTGCCGTTTGGTTTAATTGGCTTTAAGGAAGGGAAGATGTCTACCAGACAGGGCACACTCGTTTTTCTGGAAGATGTCTTAGACAGGGCAACCGAACTGGCGTTGCAAATTATCCAAGAGAAAAACGCAGGCCTTGAAAACAAGGCTGATGTTGCCCGCCAAGTGGGCATCGGTGCCGTTATTTTCGGCGATTTAAGCAATGACCGGGTGAAAAATATTGAGTTTGACTGGGAAAAGGTGTTGGATTTTGCCGGAGAAACCGCTCCCTATGTTCAATATGCCCACGCGCGGATCTGCAGCATTTTGCGGAAAGCGGAGGATTGGCCCAGCGGATATGATGCAACGCTTTTAGACACAGATGAAGAGCAGGCGGTTGTGCGAACTCTGGCTCGTTTTTCTGATGCTATTGTCCGCGCCGCAAAAACAGATAAGCCATCTGTCGTAGCACGTTATTTGCTGGATCTGGCAGCCGATTTCAACAAATTTTATCACCAGTGTCCGGTGTTGCATGCTGAAGAGAAGCTGCGCAGCGCTCGTCTTGCTTTAATAGATGCTGTGCGACAGGTTTTGCTAAATGGCTTAGCGCTGCTTGGCATTGGGGCACCGCAGGAAATGTAGCATGATACTGCACTGCAAGGGTGCTTGATTCTGGAGTATAGGCAGGAGTTGCAAACTTAATTAAACAATAATTTCGCCACCTTTCTCCCAAAAGAGAAGGGTCTTTTGTTTGCATGGGGTGAGCGCAAAACATATAAATGTTAATTAGGGTTGACAGGCGGGGGGGGGGGGG
>JAGXRV010000015.1 GCA_018335695.1 Clostridium sp. | reverse complement strand
TTAATCCAGACACCGCCGTTTGATAGCACATTCGTCCAATTCCTGGTTGCAGGGACTCCAGCGAAAGCACCATCATTAGCCGCGTTGCCCCAGATGCTGCGGATGAAATCTACTTCCCTTAACTCATCATGCCTGTGCAGACGGCCTGTTCCGCGGGCATGACCGACACCAGTGTCATGCTCAAACCTGTAAACCGCATCTGCTGATGGCACTACGCCCGCTGTGTCTGAACCCTTAGCGAAATAACCAGTGCTTGTTCCATATTTGGTAGACATGGCACGGGCAAGACCGGTCAAGATTCTGTAACCTGAACGGCTGTCAAAGAGCGGTGCTACCACATCTCGGTACAGGTTCATTACGGGCGAGCCAGCAATAGCTGTTGGCGTGGCGGCGTCGGTGCGCTCCAGCGCGGTGCACTCGGGCAGAACATAACTGCCGGGTGGAAACAGCTCGTGGGTGGTGTTCAGATAAACGTCAATCGCGACGGCAAATTGCAGCCGGGGCAAAGCTCTCGCCCAGAGATCTGAATCCGCGTCTGCCATCGCCGGGTCGGTGTGATTGATAAACAGACCGCGGATACCACCGCCGCCGGTAGTGCTGCCGCCGCCGTAAACATCTGCCCATCTGTCTCCGTTAGCGTCGGAGGTGATCACGCCTGTGCCGTCATTCGGCGCAGCCAGCGGACCGGCAGGCACACGACGGAAGTCCGGATGAGTGCGGGGCAGTCCGTTTAAGATGGCATAAGGAATCAGTACGCGATAGCCTTCGTTGTTGGCAGAAGCGACGTTGCCGCTGTAGGGCCAACCGGCCGCACGCGTCAGAGATTCATCTGCCTGCGGACCAATGGTAGGGGAACCAAATGACCAAGGAACTGATGGCAACGCAGACGCAGGAGACAGCTCACGTATGCCGCCGGTGACGCTAAAGCCTCCGGCTAAGCCTGTCAGGCAGTTCATCGCCCAGTTGGCCATCGTGCCGTTGGAATATTTGGCTATACCGCTTGTCGTATCGGCGACAGCCGCCCAGTTGGCGGGACGGGGACGCGGAGTTCCCGGAGCTGCGGAACCAGGGATAATTACACCGCAAAACTCGCCAGCTAGGCGCGTAATATCGGCTGCCGGCACGCCGCAGACTAAGCTGGCAGCCGCCGGGGCGTACTGATTGTCTGTAGCTTTGTACAGCTCATCGCGGAAGGCGGCAAGCCTGGTCACGCTGTCTGTGTGCAGCCTTGTCACATTAGCCCAAGGACTTGCTACCCAGGCAATCGCAGCACCAGGAGCCTGGGCCGCAGCCGTTAAACTGTTATCGAGGATTACGCGGCACATCGAGAGAATCAGCATCAAATCGGTGCCGGGAATAATCGGTACGTACTGGTGCGCTTTGCTCGCTGTATAGGTGCGCCGCGGGTCTACCACCACCAGCCTGCCGCCATCTCTGATGTTTTGCAGCAACTCATGGGTTAAGGCGAGACGATAACGTACCGACTCCAATTCGTTGCGGCCAAAAAGCAAAGTGAAGTTGGTAGCACGCTGGTCGCGTGTGCGACGCCAGCCACCAAGAGTCGTAGCTGCAGGAACGTTGGGTTCGGTAGCTGCTGTAAAATTCAAACTCCCAACAGCCAACCAGGTGCCGAGGCGTTTACCCGCATCGCAAACAGGTGCTGACGCCGAAAAGTTCTTTGAACCAAACTCAGCACGAAAGGCACCCCACATACCGCTATAAGAAACGCGACGTTGCAGGAAATAAACCCGGCTTGCCGCACGGCGAGCAGCCGCGTCGGTAGAGGGATCCCTAGTGCCACGAATGGCTTGCAAGCCGTCCGCCACATCGTTTAAGGCATCTGTCCATGAGCGAATTTCCCAGGTACCGTCGGCACGCTTGCGCAACGGAGTCTTAATACGGTCGGGATCATAGAGCAGTTGTACGGCCGCTTGGCCCTTGGCACAAACACCGCCGCGAGTGTTTGGGTTACCTGCTCTCCCTTCTATACGCCGTACCACGCGTCTGCCAGCCACCGTTTCATGGATGGCGCTCACAGCACAGAAATTAGAACACATATTGCAAGAGGTGTGCATGGTATTAGCGGAAGCGCTGGCTAGGACAGTGCGATCTGCAGTCCTAGCAAGAGTCGTCCTGCGTCCCGGCAAGGTCCTGGCAAAAGCAGTGCCGGAACCGGCTACCACCGCTCCGGTAGTAATTCCCGCCACTTTCAAAAATTGGCGGCGATTCAATAAAAAGCTTTTAAACATCTTGCTTACCTCCTTTCATTAAGTTCTCTGATTAAGTGTCTCTCCGTAGACCACTTTTGTCACTGTCGTCGAACCCATTCTTTCCATGGGGGTACCGGCAGGCGCGACTGTGCCGACTGTCATCTGGCGGGCGCCGCTCGGGCATGTTTTTACGCAATAAGGGGCAGACTCACCGGCGACCATCCGGTCAAGGCAAAAATTGCACTTGACGGCTTTACCGGCACTGTCCATAGCGCGCATTCCGTAGGGACAGCCTGTCGCGGTAGTGCATAAACGGCAACCGACGCATCTGACGCGGTCGGTCAGGACTACGCCGGAAGTTGCATCGCGGGTGATGGCGTCTACCGGGCAGATGGCCATGCAAGGAGCATTTTCACACTGGTTGCAGAGCAGCGGCCGGAAGGTAATAGCTGTGTTTGGAAAAGTGCCGCTTACTGTTACATCCACTTTGTTAAAGCGAATCTGCGCCGGCAAACCGTATTCCTGCTGGCAGGCAACGACGCAGGCATTGCAGCCAAAGCAACGCTGCTGGTCAAAAAGCATCCATCTTGTAGTCATTTTTTCACCTCCAATTGTTATAGATAGACAAACGATTTTTCCCCCTCCAACCTCACCTCCATCTTACAATATCCAATCAGCACCATGCTCACCGTCTGATTAAAACGGTGCCACAACGCCCTGACAAAGCAGGGTGTTACTCTCTTCACAATTCTTCTTTTGCTGAGCAACTCCTGCAGCTAAACACTTTATGCCTTATAGGCAGTTCTTTTAGGTATAAGTGAAAAGCATATCAAGAGATGTTTATCTATGGGCAAAAGATTATAAAAAAGACGCTAATTCCCCTCCCCTGGAGGGGTGCCCGCAAGGGCGGGGTGGTTGCATGGACGAGCGGGACAAATCACCTGTCCCCCTGTTACATTCTGCTACAAAAATTCCCCTCCCCTGGAGGGGTGCCCGCAAGGGCGGGGTGGTCGCATGGACGAGCGGGACAAATCACCTGTCCCCCTGTTACATTCTGCTACAAAAATTCCCCTCCCCCGGAGGGGTGCCCGCAAGGGCGGGGTGGTCGCATGGACGAGCGGGACAAATCACCTGTCCCCCTGTTACATTCTGCTACAAAAATTCCCCTCCCCTGGAGGGGTGCCCGCAAGGGCGGGGTGGTCGCATACCGCCACAACAAACTCTCAAAACACAAGTCGCTAAAAGACAGAAACTCCATCGGAGGTAACCACCCCGGCGCTTTGCGCCACCCCTCCACAGGAGGGGAATAACCCCGGCGCTTTGCGCCACCCCTCCACAGGAGGGGAGTGACTTTCTTTCAGTGAATTGCAGGCTTTCACAGAATGCTGAAGCGTGCAAAAACGTGCGAGCGAAGCAGCTGGGTGAGTATGCAATACCTAAAATAATTTCCCAATAAAAAAACCCGGAACATTGCTCCGGGCCAAAACAATAGTGTGCTTCTTGCCACAGAACCCACACCTATCGTTTTAGAGTCTAACACAAAGGATAATCAATTTGAAGCCTGACGGCAGTCAAAGGTTATAGTCAATATTTATCGATATATCGACGCTTTATGTTACTTTCTATGGCTGCTTTGCTGTTTTGCCGACAGAATTCTGACTAATTTGCTTAGCAGAGCTCCTGTTAATTAACAGGATTTTTCTCCTGTGAAGCTTGTTCTTTTTCTTCTTCAATGTCCACACTTTCTTTTAGCTCTATCGCGGCCTGCTTAAACTCTTTTAGCCCTCTGCCTAACGACCTGCCGATTTCCGGCAATTTACGCGGTCCGAAGATAATTAATACTAAAGCCAGGATCAATAACAGTTCCTGCGTGCCGATTCGTCCAAACATCCTTACCGCCTCCTTTTAATTTTCTTAACGAACCTTTTTTGTACAGCCTTAGTCTTCCCAACCTCAAGACTTTCCTGAATTTTTCTCTTTTGCTTTTGTTGTCTCTTCTTGGACTGCGTCCTGCATAGAAGTAAATCCTTGCACCAATCCCCGGGCTGCTTGACCGAGACGCTTTGAACCGAAAATAAAGACCAAAAGTCCAAAGATCAACAATAACTCCAGCAAACCAAAAGGACCAAAAAACATTCGCTTCTACCCCCCAAAAAACTTTCGTTCTGCTATTGTTCAATGCCCGCTATAGGCAGATTGTCAAAGATTTGCGGGAAAAGCTGGACGTCGGCGATACTGCCGGCAGCAAGCTCACCCTCACCGGGTGGAAGAATGATAAGTGAGTTAACCCCTCGAAAAGAAGTAATTACCCCGGATTTCTGCAAACTTTGCGGCTCGCTGATGAAGCGACCGCCGCTGAAAATAGTTCTCGCTGAGAGGAATCTAATCTGGCCTTTTTTTCTGGGAAATGATTTTGTAATAACTGCCCCTACAACCTGCTGACGCCAATCAATTCCACGTGCCAGTTGGAGAGCAGGAAGCACAAACTGGAGAAAACTGACTAGAGAGGCGGCCGGATTTCCGGATAAAGAAAAAATCATTTTATTCCCGAGTTTTGCCGCAAGCGCCGGCGTGCCCGGTTTGATAGCCACACGATGAAAAAGAATTTCCGCGCCGATTTCAGCCACAGCCGCAGGCGTGAGATCATGGTCGCCGACAGAAACGCCGCCGGTAGTCAGCACAAAATCTGCTTCTTGACAAGCCTTAAAGATAGCTTGCGGCAATTCGTCCGCATCGTCTGAAATTTTTCCGCGATAATCCGGGATTGCGCCGGCGCGACTTACAAGCGCTTCCAAAAGATAGCGGTTACTATTGTAGATTTTGCCGACTGACAGAGAATCGCTGATTTCAAGCAACTCGCTGCCACAAGTTAAAATCGCCACGCGAGGCTTTGGATAAACAGGCAAAGAACTTATTCCCTGTGAGGCGATTAATCCCAACTCTGCCGGTCCAAGCAGTGTACCGGCAGTTAAAAGCAAACTGCCGCAAAGCACGTCCTCTCCCGCCCGCGCCACATTTTCTCCTGCGCTATACCGCCGTTCAAGAAACAAGGAATTATTGCGGCAGAAAACTTTTTCTTGAGCTGCTACCGCGTCGGCTCCTGACGGAAGCATTGCTCCTGTAAAGATGCGTACCGCCTCCCCCTGTTTTAAGGGAGCATCAAAAACTGCTCCGGCAGGGATATATCCTATCACATTCAACTCTGTCGGGCTTTCTGGCTTGGCTCCTGCGGTGTCGGCCGCCCGAAAAGCGAAACCGTCCAATGGCGAGCGGTGAAAAGGCGGCTGATCTAAAACAGCAACAATATCTTGAGCCAACACATAGCCAAGAGCTTCCCCAAGTGGTTTTTGCACGCTTTGTGAAGGACCGGCTATTGATATTATCAACTTAACGGCGTCGTCGTATGAAATCATGACAGTCCTTTCAGTGTTTACCAAAGTGACAATGCGGAAAGCGGCAAAGTTCGCAATTGGCGCAAAGACCACCAACCGCCATTTCAACGAAATGCTCTTTTTTCAGCCTCTCGCCTGTAAAAAGCCGAGGCAAAATCAGATCAAAAACGGTGGTACTGTTATACATGGCACAACCAGGCAGCCCCAACACGGGGACATGGCCTAGATAGGCAAGCATTAACATCGAACCGGGAAGCACCGGCGTGCCATAAGTCACAATCTCAGCCCCGCTGTCACGAATAGCAGCCGGTGTGCGATCATCGGGATCAACAGACATTCCGCCTGTTACGATAATTAATTGCGAACCTAAAGCGACAAGCTCAAGAATTGCTGCCTTAATCATCTCCTTGTCATCGTTTACAACGCGATGCCCAAGCAGCACTGACGGAAAGCGCGCTATTTTTTCACGCACCACCGGAGTGAATCTGTCTGTAATCCTTCGATGATAAACCTCGCTGCCTGTAGTGACCACTCCAACAGTCAATTCTCTGTATGCGGCAACCTCCATCACCGGGGCAGACAAACTTGCCAATCTTTCAACTTGGCTGATTATATACTCGTCAACAACTAATGGCACTGCGCGAACGCCTGCTACCTGAGCCCCATTTGCAACCGGCATATAACTATGGATTGTAGCCACCGCCAAATCGTCCAAGCTATTTATCCGGAAAAGCACATCTTTCTTTAAGCGGAAGACTCCGTCTGCCGCAGCGTTCAGATTGACTCTTCCTTCAGATGGTTTGCCCATTGTTATGCCTTGACCGCAGAGCGCAGCCGCAAGGCGAAGTGCGGCGTCATCTTCGTGAAGCTGGCCTTCCTTTAAATCCAAGATGTAGATATGTCGTTTACCAATACTTAACAGCTCAGGCAAATCATGCTTTTTGATAATATGCCCTTTTTTAAACAAGCTACCTTTAAATTCTCCCGGCACAATTTTTGTCAGATCGTGAGCCAAAACCATTCCTACTGCCTTTTCGATCGGCACTTCACGCAAGCTGCATACTCCTTCCGAAAATATACTTAGTTCTATCCTCCTATAGAGACCATGCCAAAAGAATTTGGCTGACAACGCACCAGCGGGTCTGAATCAAGGCCGGTAGGATCCGGTTTGGCAATCAACGCACGAGAAAAAGCACGTATCACTTCGCCCTCTTGAGCAAGCAGCGGGCGCAGATCGATCTCTTCTTGGCTAAATAAGCAGGAGAGCAGCTTGCCTTCGGCTGTTACCCGCAAGCGGTTGCACTGACTGCAAAAATGCCGGCTCAAAGGAGAGATAAAACCAAGCCTGCCTCTTCCCTCTTTAAAACGGTAATAGCGGGCAGGACCGCCGTTTTCAGGAAACTCAGCTTCGAGCAGCGGGGCTACTTCTGCGCACTGTTCCATCGCAAAATCTATTGGTAGATAATGTTTTTTCCAGTTATGGCTGTCTCCGGTAATCGGCATAAACTCAATGAAGCGCACATGAATCTCCCGCTCCAATGTAAGCCTTGCAAAATCGGCAACTTCGCCGTCATTTATTCCTTTAAGCAGCACCACATTAATTTTTACAGGCGTCAACCCCGCCTGATATGCAGCCTGCAAACCGGCAATCGTATCTTCCAGTGCGCCGCCCCTGGTAATGCGGCGGAACACTTCGCTTTGCAGTGAATCTAGGCTGATATTGACCCTATTTAAACCTGCTGCCGCCAAAGGACGGGCTAATTGTGGCAACAGCAGACCGTTTGTAGTGAGGGAGATGTCGGTGATACCGGGAATAGCGGAGATGTTTTTCACCAGCGAAACAAGGTCAGATCGAAGCAGAGGTTCTCCGCCTGTGAGTCGAATTTTGCTGATTCCGCAAACGGCAGCCGCACGGACAATGCGAACAATTTCATCCAAATCCAGCTCATTACCCTTGATGCGACTGCAGCCGTTTGCCGCAGGCATACAGTAAAAACAGTTCAAGTTACAGCGATCAATCACGGAAATGCGAAGATAACTGATTTGTCTGCCGAACTTGTCCGTTAAACTAGCCACACCGCCACCCCCAATAACACTTAAGCTTCTTTTGTACCCGCTGTATCCTCATCCCCAAGATCAACACTTTCTTTAATTTCTTTAGTGGCTTGTCTAAATTCTTTTAATCCCTTTCCAAATGAACGACCAATTTCCGGAAGTTTTTTCGGACCAAAGAGCACCAGAACCAAACCCAAAATCACCAGTAATTCCGGGGTGCCGATTCTTCCAAGCATCTTTTCACCTCCCTGTTTGCAGACCTCTTTGCACAAAACCTAATGCTCGGGAATAATCTCCTTTACCCGAGGGCGCACAAATCTCGCCATTAAAATGGATAGCTCATAGAGTACCATCATGGGAATTCCCATCAGAAGCTGTGATATCACATCCGGCGGAGTAAAGATAGCGGCAAGAATAAAAATAATAATCATCGCGTACATCCTGTTTTTTGCCAAAAATTCTGCGGATACAATACCTAGCTTCGAGAGAATAAGCACGGCAACCGGCATTTCAAAAACTAAGCCAAAACCTATCAGAAGCCCTAGGCTGTAAGAAATATAACTGTTAAAAGTAATCATAGGTTGCAACTGGTAATCAGCAAAACCCAAAAGAAAACGTACTGTAAACGGCAAGACTACTAAATAGGCAAACGTGACACCCATGGCAAAGAAAACTAAAGATAAAACAGAAATCAAAAAGACTGCCCGCCGTTCATGCCGATATAGACCCGGCAGGACAAAGCACCAAATCTGATGAAAAATTACCGGGAGTGAAAGAAAAAATCCGGAGATGAAAGCAAGTCTGATATTGGTCGTGATTGCCTCCATTAAGCTAAGGTAAACTAAATCGCCTACCGGACGGGTAAGTAAAATCCGAATTTGATCGACATACAGATAAGAAAGCATAGCAGCCAGTAATACAGCAATGCCGCAGATAATCAGACGCTTACGCAAATCCTCCAAATGGTCCATCAGAGACATTACCTTACCCTCGTGCGTATCTTTTGTCAAAAAAGACCCTCCCTGTCAAAAATCAACAAAAAATCTGCCCGAAAAGGCAGATGTATGCACAGAAAACGGCTACACTCTCCTTTCCGTCGAGGAGGCGCAGACGTTTCCATCCGGCGCCCCGCGGGTCTGTTGACCCAGGGCCTGCATGCCATAGGCTAACCTTTAGGCAAACAGGCTCGGAGAAAGTTAACAGGCGTATTTCCTTTTGTTATTTTATTCTCTAGCCGCGCAGCTTATCCTGCATCACATGAGACGGATGAGTATATGCTTTGCTAATACCTATAATCAAAAATGTGGCTTGCGAAGCTGCGGCTCGTTTACAATAAGAAGCGGCGCTCAATCAAAGCGGCTATCCCGGCATAGTCATTTAAGGAGAAAACAGGCACCCCCAAATCCAAGACGATATCACTCACAAAGGCAATTAAGTTATCCTCGCCGGTGCAAAGCGGCTCTTCGTGAACTGTAGAGCGAAAGACTTCAATTTTAGGCTTGTTATTTCTTTTGTAACCCTCCGAAATGATGATATCGACATTGGATATCTTAGCCATTACCTCATCCAGTGTCAGTTCTTCGCTTACCTTTTCTAATAAAGCAACTTTTGCAGGCGAAGAAATAATCACAATGTCTGCGCCTGCTTGACTATGTTTCCAAGTGTCCTTGCCCGGCTTGTCAATTTCAAAACCATGGACGTCATGCTTAATTGTCGCCACCCGGTAGCCTCGCTGCTTCAACTCAGGAAGCAGGCCGCAGATCAGCGTTGTTTTGCCGCTGTCCGACTTTCCAACCACAGAAACAATAGGAATACTCATTATAACCCTCCAGACTAAAATTATTAAACACTTGCCTCAAACGACAATCCTTGATTTCTATTAACATTTTTCAGCACTCTGCTACTGCTACCGTTGCCTGAGAATTAGCCTCGTTAAATTTTCCGTACTTGAAATCCCCGTATACCCTCACACCCGTAAATCCAGCTTCTAAGAGCAATCTCTCCAGTTCGGTCCGCCGGATTGGCCGCAGTGTGACACTGTTTTCAAAACGACCTGCACCCTTGTCCACCCCAGTCACTGCCAAAACTGAGTCAAACTGCAGACGCTCCTCTCCGCTAGGGCGGTAGATGCGCGCAAAAGTCAAGCCTTCCCGCTCAATCAACGGCAACTCTGTCTCCCCCAGAGACAGGATTCTGTCAAAATTTACGATTTGCAATACGGCTCTGCCGGGAGAATTCAGTACCCTACGCATGGCCGCGAGCGCCACTTTTAAATCGTTTATCTCGATTAAGTGAGCAAGCGAGTTACCGATACAAAAAAGGCCGTCAAACATCAGTCCCAGCACTTCAGGCTCCCGCATGTCGCCCACAGTAAATCTGGCCGCCGGCAAATCATCGGCTGCCTTTATTTTAGCAAGTTCAATCAAAGCCGGCTCAAGATCCGTACCCCAAGCCTCGTATCCGAGACGTGTCAGCTCGATTGTGTACGTGCCGGTACCACAGGCTAGGTCAAGAATCCGTTTGGTGCCCACAGCCGCAAACTCTCTGTGCAGAAAAGCGGTTTTATTTTGCTCCGGAGGGAAGATTAAATCATAATAGGCTGCCAATCTGTGATAAAACATTATAACCTCCTTAAATACCCGCATCTGGACTTGCACTTATTTTAACATACTTGGATAATTCTTGCCAAACAAACGTACTGATTGCACTATTAGCTTTTCTTTTATCAATGATAACGACAGACTCCATACCAAGAAAGCAGCATGGAGTCTGTCATGCAAAATTTAAGTAAGTATCTGCAGAAAAGCACTTGTTTTGAGCTAAAAATTAGTCAAGGCCGCATCATCTCTTATTTTCGTTTTTTAGTACCTGCTTCAGCCCAGCCACTCCTCTTTTGGCAAAAACAATCGGCAGGCGACGGCGCTTTGCCTGTCCTTTGACACTATCCATCAACGCATGGCTGACAAAATCATGTACAACAAGAATCATATCTACATTGCGCGGAATATCCTTGTTTTTTTCTTTACGTCCCGACCAATGGATAATTTCACTGGCGCCGTGGTCTTCTAACTCTTTAGGCATGTTGCCAAGCTTGTCAGCGCCGACCAATAAAACAGTCATACTATTCACTCCAAACAAATGACATTGAAAATCATTCTCATGTTTAGAGTATATAGCCAAGCTCTCCTGCTGTCAAGAAACTTTTTCCGCAATTGTGTAGATTAGCTTTTGCTAATCCTTCGCTATTCCCTCACCCTAACCCTCTCCCAGAGGGAGAGGGGACTGTTGTGACTGTTATTTGTAATAACCCAGCGGCACGATCATCAGCGGATCGTACTCTGTTTTAAGCAAAGTTTTTAACCTCTCGTCAGTAAATGCGCCGACAGCTACGCTTGCAAGCCGCATTGCCTCAGCCTGCAAATGAATATTTTGGGTGGTATGCCCTACTTCCATATGCACGTAGCGAAGTCCACGCGTACCATATCGATCGGTTGTTCTGGCATAATCTGCAACTAAAACGACGCTTGCCGCAGCCGTACCGATAAAATCTTGCCCTAGGGCGATATTAGCCAACTGATCTCTATATTCGCCTGCGCTCACAAGCAGCAGCGAATGCCTTTTCTGATTGTAGCGATAAATTCCGGCGGCTAAATCATTCACCTTGCCGGCTACTACGTAAACCTCCAACGGATAAGTCGCGCCTGCTGATGGTGCAGTACGAGTAGCGCCTGTTATCGCATGCACAGCCATTCCCTGCGAGGCCCAGAGAATTTGCGCCAGTTTATGCAAAGGGAGCGGCATGTCACTAAAGTTGCGTCCGGAAGATCTTCGCGCTAGCACCGCTTCAAACGATTCCTGTCCTTTATACGTTGGGGAGGGCAGTTGTATCTCTTTTTGCTGATTGATTACCCGTTCTGTCCCGCCTTTCTCGGCTGCGCAACCACCGATAAGTAACGAAGTTAACGTCAGTAACACTAACTTAGCAAACGGAAACATAACAACCTCCTGAAAAAATAATCTTTCACAAGATTCCTTTTAGCCTTTCGGCTTTAAATTGCTCAACAAATTCTTGAGCCAAGCGATAATCATCTGGGTTATTAACGTTAAAAAATGACCAGAGCTGCCTGTCATAAGGCAATAACTCCGCCGCGTCAACATGGCGCACAGACACCGCATTAAAAAAATCGAGAATCTTATAGTGACGGCGGGCCAAAAGCTCTTCTATATGTGGAAGACAATTTTTATGATAGATAGCACAGAGCGGCTGAAAATGCTCTCCCTGCTGCGGGATAATCACATCATCCTTGCCGCTTAGCGCCGCAAGGCGACATAACAATTCCGGCTCAACAAAAGGCATATCGCCGGCTACCACAAAACTATAAGGATTAGAGGCAACTGATAGTCCGGCATGGATTCCGGTCAAAGAATTTTTTTCAGTGCCATAAATTAAGTCGGCAGTAATTTTAACCCGCCAATCACCGTAAGCTTCCGGGTGGTCTGTTACAAGCACGCATTCGCCAAACAATTTGGTCAACGTGGCAAGCAGCGTGCCAATGATAGTGCTGTCGCCCAGCGGCAGCAGCATTTTGTTTTTACCCATGCGGGAGCTTTTGCCGCCGGCCAAAACTACTGCAGACATTTCACTTGTTTTCATAGTATTCCTCCCCGGCAAACAAACAAATGATTTGCTCGCAGAGCTCCATATCTTTATAGCTTACAGAGACGAAATAAGTTCTCTATCCAGCACACGACCTACTGAATCGACGCTCGAGAGAACCTGATTCGGCAGGAAAATTCTCATGCGCCGCTCTGCCAGCTCATCTAGATTCAAAATATCCAGTAAAAGTGAGCGCTTTTCTGCTTCAACGAGCAGCATTATTCCGTCAGTACGCACGTCATAAATTACATCCAACTCTTTAATATGACGGGCTCTGCTGCCTGCCGGCAAATATTCAAACTCCTGCCAGCGGCCGTTAAATCGGCCTGAATCCCTGCTGTTCTCACGGAAGCCAAGCTGGTGGAAAGCGTTCATGACCAACTCCACGCGAGCTTCCGGCAAAACTGTAATCCGATCCACATCACTTGGATCCATAAGCGCATCACTGTCCAAAGCAGTCGTTAGGGAGAGACGGGTAAAAGGTGTGGAAATTGGGCTTCTTGCTGGGATGCGGTAACTAATAGGAATCTCAAACGGTTGCCCTCCGGCAGCAATCTCAAAATTCTCAGCTACTTTCCAGCGCTCAATTTCACTTGTCACAGAACGATCTTCCAAACGAGACTGGGCTATCAGGCGAAATATTATGCTCTCCACACGCTGATTCAGCGACCCCGGCGCAACACGGATGACGCCACCGGACTCTTCACCGGCACGGATAGCAGCATTTCTCAAAACAAAATCAATATTTGCTCCGCCCACGCCCAGTGATGATAAAAGCTTTTTTAACATTTCCGATCATCCCTTTCTTTTTATCTATTCATTTGGAAGCAGAAGACTCATTTAACGAGTCGAATGCATAGCGGGTAGCGATAATTTTCTCCATTACGTGCTTTTAGCGTTGCAATAACAACGAATACAAGATTAAAAATCCACAGTGCTATTGATAAGACGAAGCCAACCAGGATAAACATCAATATTCCGGCGACAAACTGATAAATTGCCATGCTGATTTGAAAATTCAAAGATTCCTTCGCTTGCTTATCAATCCACTCCGATTGATCCTTTTTAATCAGCCAGATAATAAGCGGGCCGAAAATGCTGGTAAAAAGTGCGAGAAAATGAGCTAAAATCCCCAAAATTTTTTCTTCCTGACTCAAGTAGTTATCAGAATAATTTTTGGTCACAGCTTATTCCTCCCTTCTATTTTCATCCCTCCGATAACACCATCGATCAACGCGGATTAGCGACCCTTTGCTTGCATCATATCTGATATAATAGTGATGCGTCAAGCACTCTGACTCTAAATTGATATAGCTTGAGCATGGAGGTATTAGTTTTATGGCAGAGCTTCCATGGGGACGCCTGAGTGGCGTGCGTCCGTCCAAACAATTACATAGATTGCTGGATGAAGGCCTAAATTACACAGATGCGTTTAAGCGGATGCAGTCTAATGAAAGGATTAGCAGCGAAAAATTCGAACTACTGTGGCAGGTTGCCCGGATTTCCCGGCCTATTGTAGAAGAAAGTTCACTGCCGGACTTATTCAGTGTCTATATTTCTATTCCTTTCTGTCCTTCACGTTGCTTTTACTGCTCCTTTCCTGCCTACTCATTAAAGGAGTTGGCAATCTGGCGCAGCCGGTACCTTGATACACTGCTTGATGAAATTAGAACTGCAGGACAGTTAACAGAAAAATTGCAAATGCGTCCTTATAGTTTTTATCTTGGCGGCGGCACACCTACCTCACTTAACCCGGCGGAACTTGACAATATTCTTTTCGCCCTCCGTCTTGCTTTTCCGGGAACGGTGCGCGAATTTACGGTTGAGGCGGGAAGACCGGATACCATTACCGCTGAAAAGCTTGCAATTTTAAAGAAACATGGCGTATCACGCGTCAGCGTAAATCCGCAATCCATGCACAGCGAAACTCTGAAAAAAATCGGGCGCTGCCACAGCGTTGAAGAAGTTTACAAGGCGGTAAATCTGGTTCAGGCAGCAGCTTTTCCAGTGTTAAACATGGATTTAATCTTGGGGCTTCCCGGGGAAGACGAAGCCATGGTCAGAAAAAGTGTTCAGGATGTTCTCTCCTTCTTACCGACAAATATCACTCTGCATTTGTTTTCCCTTAAACGAGCGTCTCTCTTTAGTGAAGAAAAGGAGCAACTGCCTCTTCCTGATATAAGTCTGGCGACAGCCATGCATAGCACTGCTACAAGTCTGCTGTCAGCCAAATATCACCCTTACTATTTATACCGGCAGCACGGAATTTTAGGCGGCTTGGAAAATATCGGTTATTGCCTGCCGGGCACTGAATGTCTCTATAATATTGTTATGATAGAAGAACGGCAACATATCCTTGGTCTTGGCTGCGGGGCGACAAACAAATTTATCTACCAAGATTTCTCCCTTAAAAATCTCGTTTCCCCAAAAGATATACGTACTTATCATGAGAAGGCTGCATGGATCTGTCATCGCCGTGAAGTTGAGCTTATTTTGGCCAAAAATAGCTTGCGCGCTTTTTAGGAAAAATTTTTATTAACAAAAAAAAAGTGAGCAGACCAGAGAATTTCCGGTGTGCTCACATGTATTTTTGAAGCTCATTTTGCAGTGCCTGCTGCTCCGGTTCAGAGAGCAATACGTCACGCCGCTGTTCGTTACCGCCGATAACGCCGGCGACCACCAACACAGAACCATCTTTAAGCAAGAGAGCTTTAAAGACATTGCCACGATTATCCTTGAAGCGAAGCTCTGTGGCATCAAGCGTAATGCCTTGAACAAGAACTAAGTTAATTTCCTCTTCTACGGAAAGCCTGCGCACTTCCACCGTGTTAAGAATCTCCATAATGGCTCGAACATCATTTTCATTACTGATAGATACGGGTGCTCTCTCCGGGGAAATAATCTGAACCGTGCGCGGGTCACCCAAATGTGATGCGGCGTTTTTGTATTGCGGAGCGCGACTGCAGCCTGCCAACACAAGCATTGCGAGCAGAAAAAGCGGTACTGCTTTTCTCATCGTTGTCACCTCTACCCCAGAATGCTTGGTTTGACCATGAACTGTTATACTTTCCTCTATTTGCCGTAAAGCCAACGATCAGCAAGCTTATTGTACGACACCAACTCAGACGATGAGAAGAAAAGGTTAATTTCCCTCTCAGCGCTCTCCAGCGAATCGGAGCCATGAACGACATTGTTGCCCATAAACACGGCAAAGTCGCCGCGTATAGTGCCGGGAGAAGCATCAGCCGGATTTGTCTTGCCCATCATCGCTCGCGCAACAGCAACAGCATTTAATCCTTGCCAAACCATCGCTACCACCGGTCCGGAAGTGATAAATTCAAGCAATTCACTATAAAAAGGTTTTCCCAGATGTTCACCATAATGTTTTGCTGCCAGTTCGGGAGAAATTTGCATTAACTTAAGACCAACCAACTGAAAACCTTTTTTTTCGAAACGACTGATAATTTCACCTGCTAAATTACGCTGCACGCCATCAGGTTTAATCATTAAGAATGTTCTTTCCATGAATGTCACTCCCTTAATTGAAGCAAGTCAAAAATTCGCGCTAAACCGCAGCCAACATGCCTCTAGAAGTTAGCTGCTTTAACGGAGACTTCCACATCAAAAATGCCGCGCGTTATTTCTTGAGCCGACAAACGATCGGCAACAAAGTGTTCTTTGAGATAGTTTGCAGATATCCAGGGATCTACTTTGTCTCCGCAGGTAAATACATCTACCGCAGCGTAGCCCAATTCCGGCCATGTATGAATTGCCAGATGAGATTCCGAGATTACTACAACCCCACTCACACCCTGCGGACTGAATTTATGGAATGCCACTTCCCTGATTTCTGCGCCTGCTTCCAAAGCGGCATCCACCATAGTTCGCTCAATCCTCCGAATATCGTTGAGGATTTCCTCGGGACATCCGTAAAACTCTGCCAGAACGTGACGACCTAATGCGCTCATTTTCTGAAGCCTCCTTTGTTTTAATTTTAGATCTCCAAACAAAAGAAAACTTGTTGCCTGCTTGGACATCAGCTTAAATTGTAACAAATTCAGCGAAAAAGTCAATGTTTTTTCGGGCCGCAAACAAGCGCAAGCAGATGAGAATTAACGTTATCTTGCAAAAGCTTTAAAAAGCTCCGTCTATCGCTTTTTTTAGGGAATTGATAAATTTTCCGGCCGCGAAAGTCTTCTCAGCCGGGTCATTTATCTTTTCAATTTGCCTAAGCAAAGCAGTGCCTACTATAACGGCATCTGCCGCCGCCGCTGCCGCTGCAGCCTGCTTTGGAGTAGAAATACCAAAGCCAAGTGCCAGCGGCACATCTGTATATTTTCTTGCGTTAATCAAAAGAGTTAACAAGCTCGGATCCAGCAAACTGCGCTCGCCCGTCACTCCTGTAAAAGCAACGCAATAAATAAAGCCTGCCGAGCTTTTACAGATACTGATCATTCTGCTTTCTGTAGTAGTAGGTGACAAAAAGCGAATGTTAATTAAGCCGCTGCTTGCTGCAGCCAAATCTAACCTGCCAGCCTCCTCAAAAGGCAAGTCCGGCACTACTATTGCGGAAACTCCCGCAAGAGCAGCCTCTCGACAAAACTGCTCAACTCCTCTGCGATAGATGGAATTATAGTACGCAAGCAATACAAGCGGTGTTGAATACTTCGCGCAAAAACCTCTTGCCAACGAAAACACATCGTCCAAAGTAGTACCGGCCGTCAACGCCCTGGCTGCTGAGGCCTGCAATACCGGCCCATCAGCCAATGGATCTGAAAACGGCACCCCCAGTTCAATCACATCCGCCCCATTTTCTGCCAGAGCATGCAGCAACTTTGCAGAGACATTTAAATCAGGATCGCCTGCGGTCAAGTAGGCGATCAACGCTTTTTTTCCTGTTGACTTTAATTTGTTCATTCTCTCTTCAAGTTTATTCATACCGCTTCTGCCTCCATTAACTTTGCCACAGCCTGCACGTCTTTGTCTCCGCGACCAGACAAGTTTACCAGAATTACCGTTTCCTTTTCATATTGCGGCGCAATTTTCACTGCATGAGCAACTGCGTGGGCGCTCTCCAACGCCGGTATAATTCCTTCTGTTTGCGTCAAAAGCGCAAATGCTGCCACGGCTTCTTCGTCTGTAATAGTCACATACTCTGCCCGGCCAATGCTCTTGAGATAGCTATGTTCCGGGCCCACCCCGGGATAGTCCAATCCCGCAGAAACAGAGTGAACCTGAGAAATTTGACCGTCTTCGCTTTGCAAAAGATAACTAAGTGTTCCGTGAAGAATGCCGTGCGTTCCTTTGCTAAGGGTGGCAGCATGCTCTTGTGTTTCCAAGCCTTTTCCAGCCGCCTCCACGCCTATTATTCTCACACCTTCATCTGCCAGAAAGGGGTGAAACAGACCAATCGCGTTACTGCCGCCACCTACGCAAGCTACTAAAACATCAGGCAGCCTTCCCAGCATTTGCAGAGACTGTGCCCGAGCTTCCCGGCCAATCACACTTTGCAGATCTCGCACCAACATGGGGTAGGGGTGGGGGCCTACCGCGGAGCCCAGCAGATAGTAAGCATGCCGACAGTTTGTCACCCAAGCGCGGATAGCTTCATTAGCCGCATCCTTTAATGTGCAGCTGCCGGAGGTAACAGGCACCACCTGCGCGCCCAGCATCCGGATACGAAACACATTAAGCGCCTGTCTCTGCATATCTTGTTCGCCCATATAGACCACACATTCCATCCCAAAAAGAGCTGCCGCAGTAGCCGCAGCCACACCATGCTGCCCTGCTCCCGTTTCAGCCACCAGCTGCTTTTTCCCCATTCTTTTTGCCAACAGTGCCTGACCGAGAGCATTGTTAATTTTGTGGGCACCGGTATGATTTAAGTCCTCCCGTTTCAGGAGAATTGTAGCGCCGCCGAGTTTCGCTGAAAGCCTTTCTGCCCTATAAAGCAGAGATGGTCGTCCCACATAGTTTAATAACACCTCTTGATAGGCATGCTGAAACGATTCATCATCCCGGGCAGCAAAATAAGCTTCTTCCAATTCATCCAAAGCCTGAATCAAAGTTTCCGGCACATATCGTCCGCCAAAAATTCCGAATCTCCCTGAATCTTTCATTGAATCTTTCATTGAATCTTTCATTATTCGCACCTCCTCACGGCAGCTATGAATGACTCGATTTTCTTCTTATCTTTCTTTCCGTTTGTTTCCACACCGCTGGAAACGTCTACAGCATAAGGTTTTAGCTGTTTAATGGCACTTTGCACATTCCCGGGATTGAGGCCGCCAGCCAGCACCATTGGTTTTTTTGGCCGACATTCTGCGAGTGCCCAATCAAACGGTCGACCGGTGCCACCAGGCAAAAGCGGATCATAAGTGTCAAGCAGGATAGCCGCTGCAGGAAAGTCATCAAGCCCAGTTAAATCAGCCGCAGACTTGACGGCGACGGTTTTAATCACCGGCAGGGAAAAATTGCTGCAATAATCTGCTCCTTCTTGTCCATGAAACTGGAGAGCTGTCAAACCAGCGCAGGCGGCAATCTGCTCCACAAATCTCCGTTCTGCATTTACAAAAACGCCGACGCGTTGAATAAACGGCGGCAGCAAGCCTGTAATTTGTCGAACTAATGCCGGTTCTACACGTCGCGGGCTTGGAGCAAAAACAAATCCGAGCGCATCAGCACCTGCTTGCTCACAGTAAAGCGCCTCCTCCAGACTGACAATACCGCAAATCTTAATTTTGGTCATTTCTTTCTCCTGCCAACAGTTCTTTAATTTTTGCGACAGCGTCATCGGAACGCACAAGTGATTCCCCAACTAAAATCGCATCAACTTCAGCCGCTCTTAACATTGCCACCTCAGCGGCTGTTTGGATACCGCTTTCACTTACCAAAATCACATCATGCGGGATCATTTCAGCTAATGACAAGGTCAGACCTAAATCTGTCTTAAAAGTTGCCAGGTCCCGATTGTTTATACCCACAATTTTTGCCCCGGCAAGTAAAGCCAGCTCCACTTCTTTGCTGTTGTGAGCTTCTACTAATGCGCCCAGTTTTAATTCCCGGCAAATACACAAATACTCATGCATTTGACTGCGAGAAAGCAAGCGAACAATCAGCAGAACTGCATCCGCGCATAAATAGCGGCTTTCATAAAGCTGGTATTCTGTCAAGACAAAATCTTTGCGTAATACCGGCAAAGTTGTCGCGGCTCGGACTGCCTGTAAATCTGCGGCACTTCCCAAGAAAAAATCTTCTTCTGTCAAGACTGAAATTGCTTGTGCGCCTCCTTTTTCATACTGCCTGGCCAATACCTCCACGTCCACGCGTAGTCCAAGCTTTCCTTTTGAAGGTGAAGCTTTTTTTACCTCCCCTATTAGTGATATGCCAGGTTGCGCTAACCTCTCGCCGAAAGGCCGCAGCGACTCCGCTTCAGCCAGTCGAATTTTCAACTCTCGCAAGGAAAGGCCGGCAATTGCAGCCGCCAGCCGCTCTTTCTTCTTAGCCACAATTTGTGAAAGCATTTTTTTCCCCTCCGGCAAATCGTTGCAGCGCAGTCAGTTTCTCAAGGGCAGCACCGCTATTGATGGCAAGCTGTGCCAACACTACGCCCTCCCTGATATTTTCGGCCATGCCACCAACATACAAAGCGGCAGCCGCATTCAACAATACCACATCTTGCTCCGGCCCCTTTTTGCCCTGTAAAACAGCTAAAATAAGCTTGGCATTTTCTGCCGGGCCGCCGCCTGCGAGCGCATCAGCAGATACCTGTTGCAGGCCGACTTCCTGCGGTGTCACGTTATAGCGTACCATCCTCCCTTCGCGGACTTCACAGATATGTGTAACTCCGGACAAAGTCAACTCATCACTGCCGTCCTGACCGTGAACTACTAAAGCGTGCTTCACGCCCTGGAGCAACAGTACATCGGCTAAGAGCGTCATAAGTTCCGGTGAGCAAACTCCCAACACCTGATGCATCACTTTGGCCGGGTTAGTTAAAGGTCCGAGCAGATTAAAGACGGAGCGCACACCCACCTCCCGCCTCGGAACGGCAGCATGTCTCATGGATTGATGCAAAACCGGTGCATACAAAAATGCAATCCCCAACTCGTTTAGACACTTTCCCATCTCCTGCGGTGTCAGCTCCAGTTTAATCCCAAGCGCTTCCAAGACATCGGCTGAACCGCATTTGCTTGATACGGCACGATTGCCATGTTTAGCCAAAGATAAACCTGCCCCCGCAGCTACTAAGGCGGCGGCAGTGGAAATATTAAAGGTGCCGCGGTTGTCACCGCCGGTACCACATGTGTCTGTCAGCCCCTCGCGAGTGCTCTCCACTTTTTCCGCACGCTCCCGCATAACTGAGGCACAACCATAAACTTCAGCCACAGTCTCCCCTTTCATCTTCATAGCTACCAGAAAAGCGGCTATCTGTGCCGGGGTAGCCTCCCCATTCATAATGGAGGTCATAGCAGCCCTTGCTTCCTCCTCAGTCAGGTTAATTCTTGCACAAAGCTTGCTAAGAATATCTCTCATGCCGCCATGCCTCCCAGAAAATTAGCTAAAATCTTTTTTCCGTCAGGAGTGATAATTGATTCCGGGTGAAACTGTACCCCTATAATAGGATAGATTCTGTGGCGTATCGCCATAATCAAGCCGTCAGCAGTCTCAGCCAATA
This sequence comes from Clostridium sp., assembly GCA_018335695.1. Taxonomy (GTDB): domain Bacteria; phylum Bacillota; class Dethiobacteria; order Dethiobacterales; family Dethiobacteraceae; genus GPS1B09. Next base: position 17,719 of record JAGXRV010000015.1, on the reverse strand, counting down.
CAGTCAAACACTGCGGAAGTGTTTCCCGTCTGATAATCAGTGAGTGATACCTGCCTGCGATAAACGGGCTGCCCAGTCCGGCAAAAAGCGGATCCCCATAGTGGTACACTTCTGTCGGTTTGCCGTGAACCGGCTCCGGCGCCCGGACAATTTCGCCGCCAAAGTTTTGTCCGATAGCCTGATGACCCAGACAGACTCCAAAAATAGGCACTCTCCCTTTAAATTGTTCTATCACTGCCAAGGACAACCCTGCGTCCATCGGCGTTCCGGGTCCGGGCGAGATTACTATCGCCCGGGGCTTCTTATCAACCAGCTCGCTTAACGTAAAGGAGTCATTGCGCAGCACCAACGGCTCCCAGCCGAGCTCGCCTAAGTATTGCACTAAGTTATAGGTAAAGGAATCGTAGTTATCAATTACGGCAATCAAGCTTTTTCACCCCCAGTACGGCAAACATTGCCTCCGCTTTTTGCATCGTTTCATGATATTCCGCCTCCGGCACCGAGTCGGCTACGATTCCGGCTCCGGTTTGAATATATGCCAACCGGTCTTTAATCACCATTGTACGGATAGTTATACAAGTATCCATATTGCCGCAAAAGTCAAAATACCCTACCACACCGCCGTAAGGGCCGCGCTTTGACTTTTCCAGCTCATTGATGATCTGCATGGCACGCACTTTAGGTGCTCCCGTCAATGTCCCGGCAGGAAAACATGCCATTAAGGCATCCATTGCCGTATATTTTTCTGCCAACTCCCCACTCACCTCGCTGACCAGATGCATTACATGTGAAAAGCGTTCCACTGCAGCATATTGACTCACATTCACAGTGCCATAAACTGACACTCGTCCGAGATCATTCCTGCCTAAATCTACCAACATCGCATGCTCTGCCATTTCTTTTGGATCATTTTGCAGCTCGGCGGCTAATGCCTTGTCTTCTTCCTCCGTAGCACCCCTGCGCCGTGTACCGGCAATGGGACGTGTGGTCACTTTTTTCCCCTCCACCCGAGTAAGCATTTCAGGAGATGCTCCAATCAGAGTCACATCCTGGTAGCGAAGCAAAAACATATACGGCGAAGGGCTGACGCGACGCAATCTTCGGTAGATTGTCAGCGCGTCTTCAATAACTGGGACGGCAAATCGCTGCGAAAGCACCACCTGAAAAATATGACCTGCAAAGATATATTCTTTCGCTCTCCTGATGTTCTCCATGAAAGCCCCTTTTGTGATATTGCTCGCAGGAGACGCTGCCGACAGTTTACCAGCAGCTGTTTCCTGTTTGGCAATCGGCTCGGCTAATAACTCCTCCATAGCTTGGAGTGATTTGACGGCCGCAGCTTCACAAACCTCTCTGCTCTCACCTTCTTGTAATAAGCGATTCACTCTAAGATGAATTTTATGTGTAAAATGATCGAAGATCACCATGTTCTCCATAAATTGCAAATAAGCGTCAGGCAAAGCCAGTTCGTCAGCCGGCAACTCCCCTACCGGTTCCAGGAGCGATACTAAGTCATAGCTTAAGTAACCTACCGCGCCGCCGGAAAAACGGGGCAGATCAGCTTCTGATTTTACGGCAAACTCTTTCATTAACTGCCGCAACACCTGAAAAGGTCCTTCGCTGCTTTTTTCTCTCAAGCCGTCCCGCCAGCTTAGTTCCACATCCAGTCCCTCTGCCTTTAACGTCAAGAACGGATTATACCCAAGAAATGAATATCTGGCCACTTGTTCTCCGCCAGCCGCACTCTCCAGCATAAAGGCGGGGCCTGCCGGGCAGAGCTTCAGAAAGGCTGAGATCGGTGTTTCCAAATCATCCGCCAGCGCTCTGGAGATAGTGACTATTTTAATCTGGCGTTTCGCTGCCGTCGCAGAATCCATTGACTGTTCCTCCTTTTTTTGACAAATAAAAAAGCCCTACGTCCTGGGAAGGACGAAAGACTTATGCTCTCGCGGTGCCACCTTCTTTGGTCTGCAATATTCACAGACCCACTTTGACAAGTACGGGACAAAATGGGAAACTCGTCCGATACCCCGTTCCCTCTAACGGTGGAACAATCCGTCGGAGCCTACTCAAATTTCGGTCCGCAACTCACAGGCCCATTCAACGGCAGTCCTTTTGCCGGAATTCCACCTCCCCCGGCTCTCTGAAAAAAGTCCACACTCCGCCTACTATTCCCGGTCATCATCTTTGTCTCAAGTCTAGCACAGCAAACTACCGGTGTCAATCAATTATTCCGGCGCAAGTAAACGGCGTGTTTCTATTTTTGTTTCTCTAAACCATCATAACCAGTCGAGATTTCTCTGACACCTAACTCATCGAGAAGCAAAATGCCTTTTCCCATTGTCTCTAGAGCCAGCGGGTGATTTTGCGCCAATAGTTTCCTGAACTCAGTCACGGTATATCCTTTAGGCTCGATTCCACCCTCTGCAAGATCGTAGAGCAGTCGGCTACGTTCCAACGGATGTTCCGGCAAACCATTAGCAATAACAACTAAATCAACGTCGCTCCACAGATTGAAGTCCCCCCGTGCCACAGAACCGACCACGAACCCAGACAACAGTCCTATCCGAGCACGCAGCCGCTCGGTGTAACGCCTGGCACGGGCAACCATTTCTTGTTGTTCCGCCCGCCGGGTTTCAATCAGTCTTCGCATCGGCTACCACCTCTTCAGCGAACCGAATTACTTGCTCCGCAAACAGTACGGCCTGCTCGGCAGTGTCACGATCATAGTACTCGAAGGGGCTACCCGCAGGGTAAGCATCCGGGTAACGTGGCGGGATGTAGTGACGATCCAACTCACGACACCACTTGGGCATCTGCTCTGGAAATTCAAATCCCATTTCTTTTAGGCCTTCAAACAGCTTTAGGGTGGAATGACCGGCTACAAACCGACCGGCACCGCGCACCAACGCTTTCAAGGCAAATTCAGCACTTTGCTGGGACTTGAAGCACGACCAAGCATAATCCCCGGAAAACATGTCCCTTTCGGCAGAGGTTAAAGTATGCCGGGCTTGTTTTATCCAGCGAATCCACTCGTCCATATCGAACAATTCCATCTTAAGCTTACCTCCAAGCTCTTCCAACTACTATAGCAGTGCCAGCTTATGTCAATTTTAATCCATTTTATCACACTAACGTGTCCCTTACCAGACAGCTATACCCTGTGTCTCAGCAATTTGCTTCAAACTTCTCCCAGATAAATCTCTTCAAGCGGCAATCGAGGACGCGCCGGCGGTTGCTGAGCCGGGTAGCCAAAAGGCACCAGCGCCGTAATATACAAATTATCGGGCAGGGAAAACAGTTCCCGCACCTTATCTTGGTTAAAGAGCATCACCCAACAACTGCCAAGCCCCAGATCAACTGCTCTGAGAACCATCTGTTCCACTGCAATGGCCACATTGATGTTTAAGTAAACCAGATTGGCAGCCTCGTCGCGCGCAGCTTTTTTCTGGTAGTCACTAAAAGAGAAATTTTCCAAAGCGGTGCCGGCAAAAGCACCGGAGAGAGCCAGCTCCTTTAGTCGTTCGGAACGAGTAGCAAGCGAGGAGCGATCCGCGCAGCAAACCATCGTCAAAGGCGCCTGAGCGATAAAATTAACTCCGAATGTACATTCCGCCAGTTTTTTGCGCTTTTCCTCACTGGTAACAGCCAAAAACCTCCAAGGCTGCAAATTTGTCCCTGAGGGAGCCAAACGGGCAGCCTCCAGCAGCTCCCCGATTATCTCCGGCTTTAGTGATTCCGAGTGAAAAACTCGAATACTTCTGCGTTCTGCAATTACTGTTTTTAGTTCCATGAATGAACACTCCCCTATCCTACAAAAAAGACTGTAATTTCATTGCCAAGCTCATGTCGCCTTTGATTTTCAACTTGCCGCCCGTAAAAGCCGCCATCGGGTTTAGCTCTCCCGCCAGCATGGCCCGAAAATCTTTGCTGCTCATAGTCACAGTCAGATTTGGTGCGGCAATTGGTCCTTCGCCCGTTTTGCCATTGCCGTTTTCAAAAATTATATAGTAGAGACCTTCCTCCTCACCTTCCAGCTCAAACTGAAAAGTACCGGTTAACCCTTTTATCTCCACACCGTTCAGACGCTCTTGCAGCCCCAAAAATTCATCACGCAAGCTCAACAAAAAAAACAACTCCCTTCTTCCTGACCAAAAAATATTTTAAATTGCCTGGCATTATTCGCTGAAGAATTAGATTTACCTGCAAAAATTTTCTTATTGTAAATTATTAAATTATTTTTCCTCTTTTAGTTCTTCTTTGCAGATGACTCACCCCCCTTAACCGGGTTAACATGGATCAACACATGAGCAACTTGCGGAAACGTACTGAGTAGTGAGCTCTTCACTGCTTTTGCCACATCATGCCCTTCACTGACACATAGCTCTGCATGCACACCGATATGGATCTCCAACTGAATTGCAGAACCTGCTTGACGGGCACGGATACAGTCAATCCTTAAGACTCCCTCTTGAGCAATAATTAAAGCACGCATTCTATCCAGCTCTGCTTCATCCGGCGCCGTATCAATAAGATCTCCCAGACCATGGCGACAAAATCCGATGCCTAACCTGATGATTAACACGCTGATTGTAAGAGCTATTATGCCCTCTAAAGCCGGATAGCCCATGCGAGCAGCCGCCACTCCTACTGAAACGCCTGCCAATATCAGCATATCCACCCGATGATGCCATGCATCTGCGTATAGTAGTCGGCTGCCCGTTTTACATGCCGCAGAAATAGTGTAACGATACATCCCTTCTTTTATAAAAATGCAGGCAATTGTCACATAAAGCGCTACTATTCCTGGCATTTCAGGTGAATCTGCCTTAAGACCGGCAAGTGCAGACATCGTAAGCTCATACCCGATATATACCAGCAATAAGCCCATTAAACAGGTAGAGAATGATTCGATTTTCTCATGACCAAAGTGATGCCGCTCGTCCGCCGCCTTACCCGCAAGACGAAATGTAAACAATACTGCAAGGCTGACCATTATATCCCCGGTGGAATGAATTGCTTCCGCCACAAGTGCCGAGCTGTCTGCGCTAATACCCGTAATAATTTTAATGAAAGCAAGCAGCAGATTGCCGGCAATTGTCCAAGAGACAACCCGCTGTGCAAGAGATTTGGTCATCCCTAATCCCCCCTGACAATCTATTATATTGGCTAAAGGGAGATTGGTGCAAGCTGAATGTGATTATCAGGCACAGCTTATATTTTAAGTAAAAAAAAAAGACCGTCTCTGCGGCCTTTTGATTAGGAGTTTATTCCGAAGATTCCTCCTGCGGCGCCTGTAACAAACGCCAGAAAAGCTTTCGTTAGATAGCCGAGATGTACTCCGAAATCAGGCAGTAAAATCGTTCCAAAGACTACTAACCCCACTAAATAAATCAGACCTGTTATCCCGCCGTTTAACCAACCCCTGGCATCCAACCGTTTAGTTACATAAGCTGCGCCAATGAAGATGGAAACCAGGGACGTCGCATAAGCCAAAAACGGCAAGATAGCCTCCGTAAGTGCGGTGTACTGAATTACGGCGCTAAAAACCAGGAATACCATCAGCGACAGAAAATAGGCATAGAGGACTCCTTTGGCCATAACAGCGACTGCTACAGGCGGCTTTAACTGCGCTATGGCGGCGCTTCTTCTCGGCATTGGGGTTCACCTCCGCAAGTTCTTACTTGCAATCTATGTGTCCCTGCCGGAAAATATGTCACAATTTTTCGGGAGATTAGACGCCCTATTCGTTTTCCTTGATAACACTCTCCACCCCGAAGCGTGCCAGTCTGATTCGCACATTATCCGCAACCTGAACGGTTAGTACGTCTTCCTTTATTTTTTCTATGGTACCATAGACACCGCTGATAGTTCTAATCTTATCCCCTTCGCGGAGTGAACTTAACAGTTCTTTGCGCTTCTTTTGCTGTTGAGTCTGCGGGCGGATAATCAAAAAGTAGAATAAAACAAAAAGCAGCATAAGCGGCGTAAGCCCGGCTAAATTTTCCATGTACTATTCCTCCTTTCCCCGACAGAAACGGTCGGTAAATTCTTGATAAACATCCGGAAAAGTTCCCTCCAGAATACTTTCCCGGATACTTGCCATAAAATGAACAAGGAAATACAGATTGTGGCAGGTAGTAAGGCGCAGTCCGAAAATTTCATTTGCTTTTATTAAGTGTCGAATATAAGCACGAGAGTAGTTGCGACAGGCATAACACCGGCAACCCTCTTCTAACGGACGGAAATCCCTGGCATATGGAGCATTCCTTACAGTGAGATAACCGCTGCTGGTCATCACCGTGCCGTTTCTGGCAATCCGTGTGGGCAGAACACAATCAAACATATCAATGCCGCGAGCTACCCCTTCAATCAAGTAATCTGCGGTACCTACGCCCATCAAGTAGCGAGGTTTGTCTGCAGGAAGCAAGGGCACCGTTGCTGCTAACATCTCATTCATCAACTCTACCGGTTCACCGACGCTAAGGCCGCCGACGGCGTAGCCGGGAAAATCGAGCGACACCAACTGCTTCGCGCTTTCTATGCGCAAGTCTGGATACATTCCACCCTGGACAATAGCAAAAAGTGCCTGGTCTTTTCGTGCTTGCGCCCTCAGACATCGCTCAGCCCAGCGTGTAGTCCGCTCTAAGGAAGCTTTGATGTAATCTCTGTCGGACGGGTAAGGTGCGCATTCGTCGAAAGCCATTATAATATCTGCACCAAGCGCTTCCTGAATTTCCATTACTTTTTCCGGATCTAAAAAGTGTTCCGAACCGTCAAGGTGTGAACGAAAAATAACTCCTTCTTCTTTGATTTTTCGCAGTGCTCCCAAACTAAAGACTTGAAAACCGCCGCTATCGGTGAGAATGGCGCGGTCCCAATTCATAAAACGGTGAAGGCCGCCTGCCTCTCTGACCAGTTCATGACCGGGGCGCAAATATAAATGATAGGTGTTGCTTAAAATGATTGCGGCACCGATTTCTTTTATTTCTTCCGGACTCATGGCTTTCACGGTAGCCTGCGTGCCCACCGGCATAAATACCGGTGTGGGCAGACTGCCATGCGGCGTGTGGAGCATCCCGGCTCGCGCACCTGTAACTTTACATTCTTTGATTAATTCATAGCTGACAGCCATCAATCACTGCTCCTAAATTTTTTATAGCATAGGAAATTATATCGTTCAGGGAAGCTACGATCCTATGCGTTGGGGTTTGTAAGGGGCGTGCCCCTTACTCTTGCGGGGTGCTCAGAGCCCGCAGGCTCGCCGAAGGGGCGGCAGCCCCTAGCGGATAAAAAAGACGCGTCAGTTGATAAAAAACGCAAAGCGTCTTTTTTATTTTCCATCTGAAAATCATTCAAAAGAAACGATTATACAATTTGAACAACAACGAAAGTAAAATGCTTAATATAATTCCCGTCATTACAGGAAAGTAAAATGTAAAGTTCTCTCGCTTTATAATAATGTCTCCGGGTAATCGTCCCAAATTAAACCGCCCGCCAATCGCCAAAACCAAGCCAATCAGCAAAAAGAGGGCGCCCATCAGTATAAAATACCGGGAAAATTGCACCATTATCCTTTCTCCTTGCAATAACGTTCTTTTTCACTGAAGATACAGCCGCAATATGACTGCCTATATAGCCCCATTGCTCGTGACAAGTTGACACTTTCCCTAAATCCTGCCCGCAAATCCACGTAAATATATTTGACATTGTGACGCTCTCCCGCTTTTTCGCCTTCACGACGAAGAAGCTCATGGTTCTGATAAGGGCTGATAGTTAGTGTTGTGGCAAAATTCGGTATAGCAAGCTCTTTCGCTTTTTTTGCCGTCTCCTCTAAGCGGAGACGGTAGCAATACAAGCAGCGACTCTCCAAGTCATCAATGGTTCTCTTGAAATATTCTTCCGGTTGATAATCGGCCGATACTTGCAAAGGGATTTCTTCTTCAGCGCAAAATTGCTCCAGAGCCTTCTGCCGGCGGAGAAACTCTTGATAGGGGTGAATATTGGGGTTATAAAAGTAGCCTGAAAGATTATAACCCAGTTCAAGCAAACGTTTGCAACTATATGTGCTGCAAGGTCCGCAGCACATGTGCAGCAAAAGATCCATCTTCCCACCTACCATAGGGTGTTTTGCCCGACAGATTCCCGAAAAGGAAGGCCTAAATGGCTGCATGCCAGCTGCGTGACAGTGCGGCCGCGCGGCGTGCGTTGCAAAAACCCGATCTGCATCAAATAAGGTTCGTAGACATCTTCGATAGTTTCTGGTTCTTCTGAAATTGCGGCTGCCAGCGTGTCAAGTCCCACAGGCCCACCGCCAAATTTTTCCACCATCGTGCGCAGTAATTGGCGATCAACCTCATCAAGCCCGAGAGCATCAACTGCTAACATTTCCAGCGCCTGGAGAGCCACATCACAGTTGATGACATTGCCCGCCTTCACTTGGGCAAAATCGCGCGCGCGCTTTAAAAGACGATTAGCCACGCGGGGCGTACCACGAGCACAACGGGCAATTGCCAGCGCGCCTTGACGATCAATTTCCACCTGCAATATCTTAGCGGCACGCCGAACAATCTCCGCCAATTCTCCCTCCTGATAAAACTCCAATCTGGCGACCACACCAAACCGATCGCGCAATGGCGAAGAAAGTGCTCCGGCTCTGGTGGTCGCTCCAACCAAAGTAAACTTCGGCAGATCCAAGCGAAGAGAGCGAGCGCTTGGTCCTTTTCCGATAATTATATCAAGAGCGAAGTCCTCCATCGCCGGATAAAGCACTTCCTCCACAGTCCTGTGCAGCCTGTGAATTTCATCAATAAAAAGCACATCATATGGTGCCAGATTAGTTAGAATAGCCGCTAGGTCGCCCGGCCGTTCTATGGCAGGTCCTGACGTAGTACGCAAATTCACGCCCAACTCTGCGGCGATAATGGCTGCCAGAGTAGTTTTACCCAGTCCGGGAGGACCATAAAGAAGCACGTGGTCTAAGGAATCGCCCCGTGCACGCGCGGCCTCAATAAATACTCGCATATTACATTTTAATTTTTCCTGCCCAATATACTCAGCCAAATTGCGCGGCCGAAGTGATGTCTCCTGCCAGTCATCATCATTTCTCGTCCTGGGCGATATCACTCTTTCTTCTTGGTCCATACCGTTCTCCTCACTTCGAACCTAACTGTGAAAGCGCACTTCTCAGTAACTGTTCGGTAGACATTGTTTCCCTACCCGAGATATTTTGCAGAGCAGATTGAGCTTCCGTTCCGTTATAACCGAGAGCCAACAGAGCTTGCATAGCGTCCTGAAAAGGTTGCGGCGAAATTTCGGCAGGATAAATAGTAACTGCAACAGGGCCGGCTGTCCCTAAGGCGGTTACTTTATCTTTTAATTCCACTACCAGACGTTTCGCGGATTTTGGACCAATCCCTGGAACTCTTGTGAGAGCTCTGATATCTTCATTCATCACTGACATGTAAAAATCAAGCGCCGAAAATGTTGAAAGCACCCCGAGCGCAGCTTTTGGCCCTACTCCCGACACAGAAAGCAACATTTTAAAAAGCAGCAGATCTTCAGCGCTCAAAAAACCATAAAGCTGCAAATCATCCTCTCTGACTAACAAATATGTAAAGAGCTTGATTTCTTTTCCCACTGTTTGCAGCCGAGCTGATACAGTGGTGGGAACATACAGCTGCCAACCGATCCCACGGTTATCCAATACCACATAGTCCTTACCAATCTGAGCCAGCGTTCCGCTGAGATAATTAAACATAGCTGCCCCTCCGGCAGACTGTTGCCGAGTTTGCACCTGTGTGGGCATGACAAAGAGCGACTGCCAAAGCATCTGCGGCATCGTCAGGCCTGGGAATCCTTGTCAATCCCAGAAGCACTTTAACCATTTGTTGCACCTGTGATTTTTCCGCTCTGCCATATCCTACCACAGCCTGCTTAATCTGCAACGGCGTATACTCAAAAACAGACAGCTTTGCCAGTCGGCCGACAAGCAAAGCCACGCCGCGGGCTTCACCCACCTGCATCACGCTCTTACAATTTTTCGCAAAAAACAATTTTTCTACCGCCATAACATTTGGCCGATATTTCTCCACTACTTCTGTTAACCCTTGGTAGACAATTTCCAGCCGTTCCGGCGTAGCAATGTCAGGAGACGTAGCCACACAACCAAAAGCAAGCATGATACTTTTTTGACCGTCGCTTTCCACGAGTCCATAGCCTGTTGTGGCAATACCCGGATCTATCCCGATGATGCGCAAGCAAATTCACCCCTCTATGGTGACTACAAACATATATTCGCCAACCGCCGGACAATTCCTTCTCGTCTTATAAAATCACTGCCCGCGACTTTACCAGAGCCTCAACGATGGCATACATGTTTGTAACTCCGCCTACACGTAAATTATTTTTGAGTTGATAAAAATCAAGACAGAGACCGCAAGAATAAACGCTTACCCCCAGCTCCTCCAGCTTGCCAAGGCTGTCCAACACCGCAGAGCCGTCACATGCTAGCTTTACTCCGCTGTTTACCAGATATACTGCCGTCAAAGGCTTATCACTTTCGGCCAAAGCATAAAAGAACGACTGAGTAAGCAACGCGCCCAACTCATCGTTGCCGCGGCCAAATGTATCGGCAGTAATCAGCAGCACATTATTTCCCGTATCCTCCTTTGCAGCAGCCTCTCTCACTTCTTTTAACAGTGTAACAGTAAACAAACCGTCTTCCTCAGAGGCCATCACCTCCATCTGCAGGCTGCCTGCAAGCTTAATCAAATTTTCCTTTGCCACATCGTTGTCTACCAGCACTTTCAGCACCCCATACGGCATTAAGGCTAATTTCTTTTTTGTTTCAACCACCGGTTGGGGACATGTTAACCCACGGCAGTCCAAAGTTTCCTTGCTCAAAATTCACACCCCCTGTAACTGTAACTTTACCATACCATAATTTACCCCACAAAACCACTGACTAGACAGTAAAAATATAAAGCAACCACAGGGACGGTTCTCAACCACAGGGACGGTTCTTGTGGATGAGTTTTCAACCGCGGGGACCAACCGCGGGGACGGTTCTTGTGGATGAGTTTTGGTGCGAGAGGAGCCTGAGCGCTTTTAAGAACCACCCCGGTGCTGCGCACCACCCCTCCAAGGGAGGGGAATTTTGAGCGCAGTATCACTGATTGCCGCAGCATCTCGTTACACCCTGCGAAAATTTGCGAGCGAAGCAGCTGGTCAAGTTTCAATCATTAAAAAGAAAAGCTTTCCTCCCCCTCACCCTAGCCCTCTCCCCCCAAAGGGTGGAGAGGGTTCTGTACGCAGCCTACACCTGAAAGCTAAGTGGAAAGGGTTCTATACGCAGCCTACACCTGAAAGCTAAGTGGAAAGGGTTCTATACGCAGCCTACACCTGAAAGCTAAAGCGAGCAAAGCAGCCGGGCAAGGCTGAATCACTCAAACAAAAAGATGCCTCAAAAGTTACCTTGAGACATCTTGCGGCGCAGTCTGCTTGCCGCCCAATTTTGTTGCCTAAGCTAGGCAATATTTTTTTTTGCTTCTCCGAAAAGCTGACAGCGCAAAAAATCCCCAGTCACTTTTTCCTCTGAAAACAGAACCTCCGCCAGTGCTACAAGCAATTCCCGCTTCAGGCTTAACTGCTGTTTGACATTCTCTTGCTGGTCGGCAATAATTTGCTGAATCACTTTGTGCAACAGACTGGCGGGAAGATCATCTACTGAAACCACACCCAAAGAAGACATGCCGGCTGCCACGATCCGCTTAGACGCTTCCACCGCCTGCTGAAAATCATTGGCTGAACCGGTGGAGCGGTTGCCAAGCACTATTTCTTCAGCGGCTGCACCGGCAACCATTATGGCAATCTGTCCTTCCAAGTATTCCTGAGTATAGAGGTAACTGTCCCTTTCCGGACTTTGCCGCATATAACCTAATGCTTTCCCCCGGGGAGTGGTGGTGATTGTGGAAACAGAGCCGGGTCGCCATAACTCACTTGCTAAAGCATGGCCGATTTCATGGACGGCAACGCGCCAAAGATCATCTTTGTCTGGCCTGCACTCCAGCTTCTCCCCCAAAATAACTTTATCAATCGCCTCGATAAAATGTCTGTGCTGAATCTTTTGCATTTGTTCACGCATTGCCAAAATAGCAGCTTCATTAGCCACACTTTCTAATTGCGCTCCCGAGAAGCCAAAAGTCTCTTTGGCAACCGAGACCAGATCCACTTCATCCAACGGTTTGTTGCCGGCATGAAGTCTAAGAATTTCTTTTCTGGCCTCCAAGTCGGGCAAATCAACCTGCACAATCCGGTCAATACGGCCAGGTCTTGTCAGCGCACTATCCAACAAATCAGCACGGTTAGTCGCACCGATTAAAAGTGTCCTTACCCTATCATCCACAGTAAGTCCATCCATTTCCACAAGCAACTGATTTAATGTTTGGTCGTACTCATGATGTGAAGTATGGGATCCCCGCTTACCGCCAAGAATTTCTATTTCATCAATAAAAATAATAGCACTGTTTTTCTTCTCCTTTAAGGCAGCACCACGCGCTTTGTTAAAAATCTGACGAACACGCTGAGCACCGACCCCGGCGTACATTTCAATAAATTCAGAGCCGCTGGCCGCTAAAAAAACCGATTCTGTATAGGCAGCCGCCGCTTTTGCCAACAATGTTTTGCCGGTGCCGGGCGGACCGACTAAAAGAATTCCTTTTAAAGGGCGAATCCCCATCATGGCCACACGCTCCGGATGCCGGATAAAATCCAGAGCTTCCAATAATTCTTTTTTTGCTGTTTGCTGACCGCCGATTTCTTCGAACTTCAAAAGACCGGCACTCTTTTCCGCATCTACCACAGCAAAGTTTTTCTTCACGCCCCGGTCGCCGACAAAATGATAGAGCGCGGCAAATAAACCGGCAAAAAAGACTGCGGGCAACACATTTACTCTATGCCAGATTAAGGCCACCAAGATGGCCGACACACTGCCTGCAACAAATTCACGTATCATGGCAACTCGACTTCCTTTCCGCCTCTTTCCCGCTTAATGATTGTGAACAGATGAGCATTTTCTTCTCGAATCTGCAGAAAAATGTTTTCCCGGTCCACAATCAGCTTGTAATCATCAATTCCCATCCCTTGAAAAATAGCTGACACCAATCCTGCCATTTCCGTAAAGTTGCCCCGTTGTTCTCCTTCGTAAAGCGCCAAGTGGACAGCAAAAAAAGCGGCTTCCAGTGCCTCGTTGCGCTCGTCTTGGATTACCAAACGGTAACGCCCCTGGCCCAAAAGCCGGCCAATTTCCTCATGTAATTCACGATAAACTACTGACAAATCCTCCACATAATCTAAAGTCACATAAACTGTCTGGCTGTCGCTCTCCTGCTCTAGCTCCACGCTTTTTACCGGCTCCAGTTCAGAAAGTCGTTTAAGCAGAGGTTCATTAACTAACTGCCGCTGACGCAGGTAAGTCACTCCCACCGCCATTGCCAATGTCAGCACAAAAGCTAAAACGGCAACATGCCATTTGAAGCCTTTCATCAAATCGCCCCTTTAATGCTCCGACAGTTTACATAATTTCTTGGTTTATTATAACACAGGAAAAGCTCCCTTTCTACAGGAAAAAATGGGATTCAAAAAAGTGATCTGGCTTAACTTATTAATATTTTCCCTAACTGGTCGCAGCCTTCAAACCCGGTGATTTCAACACGCACTAATTCGCCGTTTTTTGCATTATTGTCCCGGATGCGAATATATCCGTCAACTTCAGGCGCCTGCATGGACGAGCGCGCTAAAAGCAGTCCCTTATCTTGAGCGGAACGACCGTCAATCATCGCCTGCACCGTTTGGCCGACAAGTAATTTTTGTTTCTCCGCCATTATTCTGCTCTGGAGTGAGACCGCTCTTGCTACTCTCTCCTCTTTTAGTTCATCGGACACCTGATTATGAAAACGGGCGGCAGGCGTTCCGACTTCACGGGAATAAGCAAAAAAACCTACCCTTTCCAGTCTCGCTTCCTGCAAAAAATCTAACAGCGCCTGAAAATCAGCCTCCTCTTCTCCAGGGAAGCCCACAATAAAGGACGAGCGCAATGTAATCCCGGGGATTTGCTCACGCAAAGAATTAAGCAGCATCATGTTTTTTTTGACTGTCGTTTTTCTGCCCATACGGCGAAGAATCCGATCAGAACCGTGTTGAAATGGCAAGTCCAAATAGTTACATACTTTATCTAATCTTGCCACAGACTCAATAATCTGCTGACTTATTCGTTCAGGATAGGCATAAAGCAAGCGAATCCAGTGCAATCCCGGAATTGCCGACAATTGCTGAAGAAGCGCCGGTAATTCCAATTGTCCGCTTCTCTCCAATCCGAACAATGTTATATCCTGAGCAATCAAATTGATTTCCTTCACGCCGCCTGCCGCCAGTTTTTTTGCTTCAGCAACTATGACTTGACAGTCCCTGCTGCGGTAAGGACCGCGAATGACAGGAATTGCACAATAAGTACAATTGTTATTACAGCCTTCAGCTATTTTTAGATAAGCAGTATGTGAAGGTGTGGCAAGCAGGCGGGAGGCATCTTCCGGCGGTCGGTATTCCCCTTGCAGCAGAACCGGTCTTTCACCCGCAAAGCCACGCCGAATCGCTTCTGCAGCACCATAAACATCGTTTATGCCAAAAATGCCGTCAAGTTCTGTAATTTCAGCCAAAAGCTCGACGCCAAAACGCTGCGCCAAGCACCCGGCAGCAAGCAATACGCGACAGTCTTTCTGCTTAAAGCTGGCCATTTCCAGAATTTTTTCGATAGACTCCTCTTTGGCGGTATCAATAAAGCCGCAAGTATTCACAATAATTGCATCTGCATCTTCTGGTTTTGCCACCAGAATAAAGTCTTCTGCTTGCAAATGAGAAAGCATAATCTCGCTGTCAACTAAATTTTTAGCACAACCTAAAGAAACGAGAGCAACACGAATATTTTTCATCTTCTGACCCCCTGCGTTTCATTATACATCCCATCTATTTATCACACAAGAAAAACGCTACGGGCAGTCTGCAAAGATTTAAAAGTGCTCAGTTAAGAAAAATTTTGGACACACGAAAAAAAAGGCAGACGCCTGCTGCCAAATAATTTAACTGTTTTTTGCCTAGATTCTGCATTTTTCCCGCTTAGTAATGGCAACCATTTCCCGATGGTCTAAATCATCCACAATATAAAGAGACGCCTCCGAACGCTCCGCCAGTTTCTCCAAAAATGATCGATGCGGTTCAAGCCCGATGCAAATTAAATGCATTCCCTTTCTTTTAAGATAGCCTGCTGCTTCCAGTGCGTCCTGATACGGGTCTTTTTCCCCTTGCGCCCAGGTAGGCAGTCCGTCAGTAATCAGAATAACAAGCTGTTTCCTGCCACTTCTTGATGCCAGGTAATTAACTGCAGTCCTTATACCCTCACCTAGCGGAGTGAGACCAACAGCGTTAATGGTATTCAGCTCGCGCCGGAAGAGCAAGTTGTTTCTGGTTGAGCGGACCTTAACGCCTACATTGCCCTCCTGGAAAGTTATCAGCGAGATCGGCTCATGCATTTGGCTCACTAAATGCTCTGCAAGCTCTTTTACCTCCCGAATCCGTTTGCCATCCATACTTCCGCTCGTATCTACCAACAAGCAAATTTCAAGCGGTGAGGCAGCGGCAGGCTCCAGTACACGCAAATCTTGGGGGATAACAAAGCGATCCGACTTACAGCCAAATCGTCTCAAAGCTGCAGCAATCATCGTTTCCGGCACAGCAAGCGAATTCTTTTTACCGCTGCAACGCACCTGCGCCTCCCGGGAAAAATACTCACCTGTTCTTTTTTGTCCGTGCCTTACACAACGATAGTTAAATCGCTGGAAAAGTTTTTCCGCATACAAATTCTGCAGACGGCGAATTTCCCTTTCCACAGTTTGCAGTTCCACATTGGCATTTTCAGAGATCGTGCCTGCAAGCTGAGCCGATTCCGCATCCACAGCACTTTTTTTTGAACTTAGCGCCCCTCGCTCTCCTCCGGAACACTGCGGACGTGTATCGTTTTTTTTTCCGCATGCTGATTTTCCGGCTTAGGTGCCGCCAACCCGCTTAAGTTAACACTACTCACGGCAGATAGCTCATTTTTTTTCGTTAGCCGTTGCCAAAGACCCTGCCAAAGAGCAGGGTAGCGGTAAGAAACAACATCTTTTGTTTCCCCTTTGAGTTTAGCGGGTATTGTAATTTTTCGATACTGATTATAGGCGGCATCTTTCATTGCTTCACTAATTTCTAAAAGAAGGGACTCCTCAAGACGATGCCTGAGCGCAGCAGGCAAGACAGCAGCCATGTCAGTAAAATCACCAACTGTTTTGCCTTGTTTCAGCGCATGGAGTTGGGTGCCAAGGCGCACAGCTTGCACGCCGCGGATACTCTCCAAGCGAAAGCGAACATAAAGCTCACTGATAAATTCATCAACAGGTTCTATTAGCGCTACGGAAGGCAAATTATTCAGCATTTCTGTCGTTCTCTTTGTTTCAAGAACAGTGTGCATTTCTCCCCTGATAATGGCACGCACTGTTTCCGCCTGCTCCGGGCGTCCAATCCGGATTGCAAAATCAAACCGATCGGATAGTTGGCGTCGTATTTCCTGCAGGGGACCGGGCTCTTCATCCGGGTTTGAAGCTGCCCAGATGCAAGTATTTACTGGCATCTCTACGGTGGGCAAGCCGGTTTCCTCAATCTGTACCCGACCGGGCTTTGTCCCCATCACATCCAGCAGTATATCGACAAGAGCCGGCGATGTGTCTGCCAGCCGATTGATCTCGTCAACAAAAATAATTCCACGGTTTGCCCTAGGTATCGTTCCGGGCAACAAAGAGGCGGCGGGATTTTTGCATGAAGTGAGCCGCTCCAAGTCTATGCTACCTACCAAGGTCCCAACTTTGGCTGAGTGAGAAACCTCCAAAAACGGAGTGTCTACTATTTCATGCGCAAACTCCTTAATTTTTTGGTGGTCAGGACAGTGAGGCTTTATTGGATCACAGTTGTAAAGACAGTCAGCCACCCGTGTAATAGCAGGGAGTCGGCTCTTAGCAGCTCTGATTATAGTCGTTTTGCCTGTGCCTCGAACGCCTTCCACGTGAAAATGCACTGGTATTCCCAGGCGTACTGCTACTACCCCAATCTCAATAAATCTTCTTAACTCTTCATTTCCCGGATGAAAAATAATCTTATGCCAATCCATCTGCCGCCTCCTGTTAGATGTTGCAGTTCCATAGTTTCTTCAACTGCCATTGGCTCCCCTCAGCCACCCTCACCCTAACCCTCTCCCGGAGGGAGAGGGGAATATGGAAATCAGCCACCCTCACCCTCACCCTCTCCCGGAGGGAGAGGGGAATATGGAAATCAGCCACCCTCACCCTCTCCCAGAGGGAGAGGGAAAGATAAGGATGATTAGAGAGAGGCAATTATGGAAGAATAAAGGACGTGAGACCCATACCCGATTTGCCGGACACAGCTAAGTTAGGATAAAATGAAGCTGTGGGAGGCGTTGAAATGAAAAAGAATACTAA
Source organism: Clostridium sp. (assembly GCA_018335695.1). Lineage (GTDB taxonomy): Bacteria > Bacillota > Dethiobacteria > Dethiobacterales > Dethiobacteraceae > GPS1B09. The sequence continues at coordinate 140 of JAGXRV010000015.1, read as the reverse complement.
TCGTTACAATGAAGATTTTAAGACGGAGATCATCAGACTCGTACGGGAAGAGAACAGGCCGGTATCCAGGATTGTGAAGGATTTTGGCGTCAATGATCAGACCATCAGGAACTGGCTGAAACAATCAAAAGATAAACAAG
>JAGXRV010000014.1 GCA_018335695.1 Clostridium sp. | reverse complement strand
GATCTTACTCAGCATACTCTGTTACCTGCGAGTAGTCATCCTCATAGGCATTATACAACTGCATTTTTTCTGTGAACTGTATCAATTCATAGAACTCTGTCTTATCCGGAATATTCTTTACGAGCTTGTCTACAGTCGGATCATGGTTTCTGACCACCCATAAATTCAGATGAAGCAAAATGTCTTAAACACTGGGCTTTTGAGCAAAGCGAAAACCACCCACCGACACAATCCTTTGTATCAATAGATGGTAGATTATTTGGCTAATCTGATATAGATTGATACAATGCACACCCCCTGAAATCAAGCCGTTGAAAGATTGCCGAAAGGCGTTGGAAGATTGGATAGCACACCTTCACGCCTCGTGAACCAAATTAATTCCACACTTCTCTTTTAACCAGTGTTTTTTGCAAGAACTTTTTCCACAAAGTTGCAAGTTATTTTTCCATAGTGTTGCATCTCCATTTTCCATAATGTTGCAAGTTCTGTTTCCCTACCGTATTCAGCAGGGAAACAGGGAATTGCAGACATGAAACACCTGATTAAATCAATCAAACGGCCGGTAGGTTTGCTGATTCAATCCGTCTTTCCGCCATTTTAGAAGATTCGAGGCCGTTTTCCGAAAGCATGCGTTCCAGTTCAAGTATATAGTCCGCAAGCTCTCGCGCTTCGCAAGCTTTTTCAATATAAAGGTTTTGCAAATACTCACGCTCTTCTCGCCGGCGCTCAGACGGGCTTTTTACAGTGACATCCAGCTCACCGGCTTCATATGCACAGATAGCATGGTCTATTTTTGTGTAAAGATCCTGCTCGCTGAATTCAAAGGGAAACGGTTCCTGTCCGTATTGTACAAGCAGATATTGTTTAAGCTCATCGGGAAAATGCTTCCTGTATGTGGCTTCAAGTTCTTTGATCATTTTTTTATTAATGGTCATGCCAGTTATCCTCCTTGTTCTTTGCCGGTGGCGCTATGGAACGGTAAAGCTCGTTGATGCTGGACTCTCTTAACCGGTTGTTTTCCCCTGGAAACAGGAGAAGATAACAGTGATGCATGAGCCTGCCGACCAGGGCGGCTGTCATCTGCTCGTCATAGAGCACGTTGACCCACCGGGAAAACTCGAGATTCGTGTTTAGTATGATGGATTTTTGCTCATGGATTTCACAAAGATAATCAAAGAGGAGCTGGGCGCCGGTACGGTCGTAGGGGACGTAGCCCCACTCGTCAAGGATAATGAGGGATGCCTTATTCAGTTTTTTGAGGATTGACCCCAGTGCTCCTGATTTTTTCGCTTCCGAAAGCTGGTTGACCAGTGTTGCGGTACGGTAGAAACGGACTGGAATACCCTTTTGGCAGGCAGCGACGCCAAGTGCAGTCGAGAGCATGGTTTTGCCGGTGCCTGTCCGGCCGTACATGATGATATTTTTCTTTTCCCTGATGAAGTCGAGGGATTTTAAGCTTTCCATTGTCAGGCCGGCAGGAAGGGTGATCTCATCAAAACGGATGCCGTCAAAGGTTTTAGTGCTGTAGAAACCGGCACTGTTGATCAATTTGGCCGAACGTCCGTGTTCTCTGTTTTTTAGCTCAGCAGCCAAAAGTTTGTATAGGTACTCCTGATGGGTTTGTCCATCCGTTGTCTGTGCCATCTCAGCGAGGTTCCGGCTCAATTTCAGCTTTTTACAGCAGTCGATGATTTCCTCTTTAAGCATTCATACGGCCTCCCTTCTTCAGGAAGACGTCGTAGGCGATTAGATTGGTGGGCATCTGTCCCACATCCGGTATTTCCGGAGCAAGCGGCATCGGCGGAAGTTCCGGCACATCGGCGTAGATTCGTCTGTAGAGGTTATGCAGGCTGTCTGCATCGGACGCCCCATAACAGAGGGCTTGTCTTACGGTATTTAGTGCGCTGTCAAATCCGGTTCTGTCCGTCAGTTCCGCCAGGACTTTAAGGACTTTGCCTGTGTCCGTATTGGAACAGCCTTCAAGGAACTGTTTCATGGCAGCCGGCATCATGTCGTAGATGCCTGAATATTTTAATGCCCGTGGGCGCAGGGAGAGCTGCCGGAGATAGGGGAGCCAGTCCATACTCTGTTGCTTGATATCGCCGTAAATGCGGCGGTGCCTGACGATTTCGCGGTAGTTTTCATCCATCACAATAACATGGGAGGATGTCATTTTCAGGTTTACCACTGTGTTTGCAAACTTTGGCGAGACCGAATACTCATGCATCCCTTTGTTCAGATAAAACTTGCCCCAGTTGTTGGTGGTGGCATGACCCTTGCCACTAAGGTCAAATTCGACCTCGGGGAGCCGATGGCAATGCTTCAGGTCTTCCTTAAACAGTCCTTCAATGGTCTCATTGTGGCGGTAATGCTCCCTTTCGGCATCTTCCTCACACATGTTTAGCAATTGTCGGTTGAAATCCACAAGCGACAGAAAACGCGGTATGGGAACAAGAAAATTACGTCTATGGTAACCGACTTTATTCTCTACATTACCTTTTTCCTGGCTTTCACCGGGATTTGTGAATACGGCCTGAAAACGATAATGCTCCCGAAAACGTTCAAAACGCTCTGTGGTTTCACGTCCGCCTCCCCGAATGACTTTTGTCACTATGGTTTTGGTGTTGTCAAACCAGATTTCATCCGGTACAGCACCTATGTGGCGGAAAATGGCATCCAGGCCTTCCAGCAGGCACTCCATGTTTTCGCCATAGAATAACAGCAGATAACCTTTGTTACTGTAGGGGAACGACATCTCAAGGTATTTCCCGGTAAACCGAGTGCCGTTTTCATAAAAATCTGCCGTGCCGAAATCTACCTGTGCCTCGCCCGGGCGATGTTCCAACGGAAGGAAGCCAATTCTGGCGCCACTGAAGATCTCTTTGTGTCTTACGGCATAGTAGGAGGCAACCGTCCTGTAGGAACAGTTAAATCCCGGTACTTCCTTCTTAAGGCGACGGAATACTTTCTTGGCTGTATGCCGCTGCTTACGAGGCGCCTGCTTGTCCTCTACAAGCCACTGGTCAATTGTTGGTTTGTAGGGGTCCAGCTTGAGGCAGAAACGCCTCTCAGAGGCCGGTTTGGGAGCCGGTTCGTTGAAGTCTGTCTTATCAACATACTTCTGTACCGTCTTCCAGTCCAAATGAAGCGCACTGGCAATTTGAGAAATGTTTTCTCCTTTCACGTAGAATCGAAATCTGACATCCTGAACCATATCCATTGTAAGCAATGCTCCTTTCCTCCTTGCATCCTCTGGTCAGATACAAGGATACAGAGTATGGTTTATGCCTGCAATGGATTTTGCAATACTATGGAATTTCCAATTGCAATACTATGGAATTTTAACTTGCAACTTTCGGTAATTTTATCTTACAACAAACAAACCAGCAAATGTTTTTACAAAAGAATCTACTTCTTCGACAGTAATCAGATACCCTTGTGCTCTTTCAATTTCTGATCCGTTCTTATAGATCATATCACCGTGCTTTTTAAGGTCTTGAGCGCCAGATTCCTCCAATATCATTCTCGATGATGTAGCATCATTAACCCTCAAAGCAATCCTACCGCCTAATTGAGCTTTGATATTTGTAGGAAGCAGATCAGCTGCAGGGCGTTGGGTACATAAAACTAAATGAATACCGCGTTTACGGCCTATTTGAGCAATTTGGCGTATTGGCGTATAAAATGCTTCTTTATCCCGCTTATTTCCAAGTTGATCAGTTAAATCCGCAAATTCATCCACCAAAACCACCATGGGAGCGAGTTTCTCATCATGAGTCTCATTATATCTATCGATGTTTTCAACCCTTGCGTTAGTCAACAATTCTTTCCGACGCTCGAATTCATTAAAAACTACACTACGAATCATTTTAGATGTTTCGGCAGCATCCGAGAATACTTTCCCTCCAACAAGGTGCGGTAATCCCTCAAAATGGACGAAGTCTTCAAGTCCTGATGACGATAGAAGTAGTTGCAGTTCCTTGCTTGTGGGGTGCGTTTTTAGTAATGATACAAGGAATGTAAACAAAAATACCGTTTTACCGGAACCTGTACTTCCACCAACCAGCAAATGCGGACATTCTCTTAGGTCTTTAAACAAATCACGTCCATCGGGTGTTCGCCCCAAAGGAAACGGTAACTGTTCAGGAGAAGTTACAGTTGGGAGAAGTTCTAACACGTCACTGAACAGAACCTTATCACGAGTCAACCGTGGAACGTCAAGGTATAATTCAGCAGAGTTTGGAATTGCCTGAACTAAAACGCCAGTGCGCTGCATTTCCCTTCCAATATCCTCAAGACGATTGCGAAGGTCTTGTATGCGCTGCCCACGAGCCAATTTAAAGGTATAGCGGATTAAACTTGCTCCGACTATCGCGCGCGAAGCCTCAAAGGAATCTATTTTTATTCCTCGCTCATTGCATGACCTTTTAAAGTCTTTAGCGAGTTGCTCTATCTCTTCTCTAGACACTTGCGACACAACAGAAGGGATAGTGACAACAGCTTCAATTTCTTTTGTTGTGTCAATGGCAGACTTGCTTTCTGCTACAAGCAATATTTTTTCTATATCTCGGTCAATTTCAATCTTACTATCTGTCATCATTGTCTCATCATAGTCAATGGAACTGACAGGGCGAACATTTTGCCCCGCTATGCCGAGAATACCTCTATTAATGTCATCAGTAGTTAATTCACGAAGTTCAATCTCGCACTCATGGTTGTTTGCGTGTATGCAGTTGGTTGACACTCCTGTTCTGACTTCGCTTAACTTGACGTGAAGCAGCAAACCGTGGATTCGGAGAGTCATGTTCTGTTCTGGATCTTTCCCAAAAAGTTGCTTAAAACGTTGCTCCCATTTCTGCTGCCAGTCGTGGTCGTGCATTTCTCTAAAGCATTCTGACACAATCTGATATTTCAGGACTTCACGCCGTGCCGAAACAAACATATTTTCTGAATGTCCTGTGAACATGTCTTTTAGCATAGTGACAACAGATTCAATTTGGTTTGCTGCATGACCTTTTATTAAAGGTTTGCCGCCATTAGGGTTCGTATCAACCGTCGCGCCTGGGGAGTCATCACGCGTTTTAACCTCAATGGGGACAATATGTAGTTCTTGTGTGTTATTATCATAGTAAAGGCCTATCAAATCAGCCCTTTCGTCTTTACCATCTTTTGCTTCTTTCTGAATAGAAACATCGCGAAGCCATCGACGTGCGTCATGAGTATCGAGCGACGCTACAAGAGAACCGGGAAATGTCTTGGCAAACCATTTGGCTGCAAATATCGTGCCGATAAGTCCTTTACGTCTGTTGTCAATTGCTGTTAAATCCCCGCCGAAACGAGGGATGCTTATTAATCCCTCTGACGAGATATGGCCGAACTCCGATAATATGTCTATTAAGGTCTCTCTTTGAGGGTATAGGTTATATCGCCGTAGTAATGCCATATATTGTTCAATAATCCTTGAATCACGGGAAGCCCAAACACCATAAGTACGAAGTCCACTTCTCTTTTCTCCAACAGGTATAGTGCCTTCAGGTAGATAGTTACTAATTGTTCTGTCAATGGCTACAAGCCAAATTGTTTCTCCACCGACAATCGTCGAGGTTAGGTCTTTTATATCTGCTTCCGGGTTATATGTCGGGCGCGGAGTACGATTTGAAGTAGTCAATTCGGCATCGCGCATAACTCTATAATAATCGCCTATAATACCAGATTCCATATCAGATGAGGGGAAAATCTCGCCTCGATGAGTCATTGGGTCATAGTCATAGTCATAAGTTACAACCAGTGGGTTTATATAGAGTTGTTGCGTACTTGGTCCGTGTTCAATGTTATATGAGGACTGATCAAAATAGAACGCAACATGGACAGGGCGCATTCCAAGTTCTCTCTTTATATCAGCAAGGTTTGCAACATTCTTGATGTTGACAGATAGGCGACCTGAACGGATTAAGTCTCCAATTTCGTAATCTTTTGATGTGTAATCAAGTTTGGCAATCTCTGCATTCCCGTTTTGTCCGCGAGTCAAAAATATCTGATATACAACTTTACCGTTAGGAGTCTTGAAGAGTAAATCCTTCAATGATTTTAGTATCGTGGCGTGGTCAGGTGCGTCAACAGTGCAAAGACGCACCTCTTTGCTGGTATAAGGTGCAAAAGCGAGCCATCGCGAAAGAATTTCATCGACACACTCAATCCCGTCATATCCTAAATAACGGTTTGATTTATTCTCGAATGTGGGAAGCATTTCTATTGTACCGGAGCAAGGTAACTCTATATTTGTATTGTCTGTTGTAATAAGATAATCCACAACGATAAAATTCAGAACTTGCGGAAGTTTTGTGAAAACATCTGCCAGATTTTCAATATCCGTTTCAGAGAAGTCGGCGTTTGAGTCAAGTGCCTTGAAAATCTCGCTATACCGCCACAAGAAAATCGGATGTAAAGGCAGGAGCATACCTTTCCACTCTGTCGGTGTTTTTATATAGAGAATATCAAGGAGCAACAACGAACGAGCAGCCGAACGTGTAAGATTGTGGCTAATGCTGAACATTGTGGCCGCGTTGTTACGGAACGCACGCAGCAAAGCAGCCCAGCACTCGGTGTACTTTATAAGTGTTTCTTTTAGTTCCTGACTCACACCAAAACCCAAAATCGGGAAATACATAACGATGTCAATATTCTCAAGCAGTTTATTACGGTATTTCTTTAGTAATTCGAGAGTTGACTCAAAATAGTCAACATTGTCAATCTTACGCTTTTTAAATTCTGTATCGAATTTACGTAAACAACCAAAAAGTGACAAACCACCCTTATCACATGCAGCAACAGATGTTACGCTTTCCGGGCAAAATTTGTCCGATGACAATGGATTACTAGAGATTGCATCACGTAAAATCGGTTCTTCAGTTTCAAGTATACCGCCCCAGTTTTCCTGTGTGCAAAACAACCTTACAATTTTACGCAAAGGGGTATCATGACGGTCAAGTATAATCGGACGGTCGTTATATTTTGTCGCTACTTCATTTGAAGCGCCGTTATTCTCATCTCCAAAATGGTCAATAATATCCTCAAATAAATTATTCAAGAATTCTTCGTCTTCTTTATCATCAGGTTTAACAACACAACCTGCAATGATCCTGTGTAATTCCTTTTCTCTGATTGTATTAATAGTTGTACCGCCATCACTACCACCATCACCTCCGCCAGTGGTTTTTGACTTTTTAGGAGACTTAGCGGCAGTTAGCAAGTCACGAACAGTTTCGAAGTCTAAATCTTTCAAAATCTCTTTTTTACCATACTTGAAAAATGATTGTAATCCTCGATATGCAGTTTGAAAACGTGCTTTTTCTGCTTCTTTAATTTTTGTGAGGGCGCTGGTCAAACGTTTGCGGTGTTCTTCGCTAATTTGACCTATTGCGATAATAAGATTTCTGTTCTGAGTGAGTTGTTCATCCGGTTTGACCTTTGCACCAAGTATTGAACGGTCACAAAGTAAACCTAGTCGCCACATATTCTCTGGGATAGCTATGGTTCTATCTTCAGCCGATTCGACAGCTTCAGAGAACTCGTGTAATGTTTCAAAGGAAAAGCTATCAACGGACTGCCTAAGTGCTTTCCAAAAGTTAAGCGTTGGGATATTCTGATTATTTTGAGCATCGATTATTATTTCTGCAATAAGACGATCGGATATTGTACGAATTGTAATTACGTCCAGTTCTTTAAGTGAGTGAAGTTTGTCGCTTTCAGTACGTACAAAAGCAACGATTTTCCCGGCGCATGTCGGATCACTACGCCACCTGACAGCATCTTCTACCCTTGTTTTCAATATTAGATTCTCAGACTCAAAATCAGAGCAATCATAACCAACGGCGACAGAAACGAATCGCCCTATTCCTGTCGCCAATGACTGCATTACTTCTAAAGGGGAAATGTCAGATATACCCTTTACAAGGAATCCCACTTTACTATTTGCCAGTCTATCAGAGAGAACGGTAATAAGCAGTTCTTGTTTAGTTTTCATATCCTTCTTCCTCCAAAACCTATTTGTAATATGCCGTCAGGAAGTTGTTCTGCAAAGTTCATACTTTGCATAATATCTGAAAACGCATTCCAATTATCCACAAGTGCATCTACATCTGCATAAACAATGCTTCCCAATCTGTTAAGTTTTTCAACGTCATCGTAGCTTCCTCCGACAACAATTCCAAACCGGCTCCAAAGGTTCTCACGAAGCAAAGACGAAGTTAATGTCTCGCCTGGTAATACACAACACCGCAAGATTACCTCAACCATATCATCGGAAAGGACAAAACGTTTATCAACGTGAAAGTTCGTCGGTGGATATAAAAGACCTATCTCTGTTCCCAATTTCCGCATATAGTTGACGGGGTGGCTTGTTGCTTCAAGAGCAGTCATATCATTTATTGCCGCTCCGAAAATCAATAACGCTTCTTCATCAGATGCGTTTTTTGCATCTTCCTTTGCCATATTCCAAACACTCGTTAAACCGTCTAATGACTTTGGCTCTTTGTCTTTATCGAAATATGGCACATCTGAACATAATAATTCCTTTTTGTCACAACCGTTTTCTATGAGCCACTCGGAATATGCCCAAGCATAGAATCGGCTAATAGATTTATGCAACTGAGAATAACAAAGTACAGATGTCCGAGACACACTTGAGTTATTTCCTTTCGAAAAATCCAATAATATGGGACGCACACTGCCTCCACAGTAAAATGCCTCTAGTAACGATAGATAACGTATAACTAGCAAAACGCAGAAAAGATTAAACAATCTTAACTGGGTCAAACGATTTGAATGTTGTTCCAAATTGGCTTTCAAGCATTTACCGGCATCAGAAACATTCGTGACAAAACGCTTCATCTCCCTGCTTAATTTATCTGGTTTTTCGAATGCTTTAATTTTGTCTAACGGCGTTTTGTCAGTAAAATTAAACTCATAACTCCTTGTTGCCCCTAATTCGAGCACAGGTTCAAATACCAACGAAATCGGGTCTTTTGCTTCTTTTAAGACACTGGCGATATACATGCTTATTTCTGGGCAATATGTCTTTATCAATTCTCCAACAAAGTCTCCGGCATCTTCAAGGATTCCTTTCGCAGTAACAAATGCACCGGAGCCAGCTGTGTAGGAGAGCATACTGTCATTAACTCCATAAACGCCTTTATCAACATCAACGAGTTTTTGGAGAACACTCCTAAACGAAGCCAGTTGCTCGCGACCTATTTCAGTAAAATCGGCGGCATCGTTTTCCTTCAAGTATTGAATTACTGACTCCAACGCTTCTTCAAGGGTTTGCCTCTTGTCTGGCGCCTCGCCTTTTACATTACTCACATAAGACAATTTTTTGATACCTTCGGCACTGAATGTTTCTCCGAGAACAGCACGAAAAGCACCACTTGAAATATGAACTGGCTTGATGCTTCCACTGTTTGGTCGGAAACCGACATACTTTTCATCTACTTCTGCACGCATTTTGTGCATAATGAGTCTGTCCATATCACACCTCATAATTGAACTCTTTGTTGATCAATCGAAATGTATCTTTTGTCTTCCATATCGATGGTAACGCTAAGTTCTTTTTTCTCCTCAATATCAAGAAGAGTTATGGTTAATTCTTCGTCGTGTGCGAAATCGTTAGCCTGCAGTTGTTCAATAAATCTCCAGACCCTTTTGGTGACTTCGTTTTCTATAAAGAGCATAGGAACACCGCGCTCCGCCTCTACAAGCAAACGGAACATTTCTAAGTCCACACGTAAGAATATGCTTGGTGTATCTTTGCGTTGCAGTCTTATATAGTTGACGCGGATATCGATCCCTTTCTGCATAGAGGCAAGCAGTGTTGGTTTGCCGATAGAAAACTGCGATGATTTTAGTTTCCCTGTGGATACTAATACTTTGCGAGGCGCATTATTAAATCTATGCCCATTCCATACCTCTAGTTCAGAGCGGGTGCGTTTAACTCCAAAGAAAGCATTCAGTTTATTGATTAGTTCTTTTACACACGTTTTCTCGTCCTTCTCCAAGAAACGCTGGAATATGCTTGCGTCATCGTCACAAATATCTAGTAACGCTCGTCCATCGTAGTTGAAAAAGAAAAAACCTCGTTTTCGAAGATCAAATTGTTGTATGTTTTCGCTGTCAATTGCCTCTGATGTACTAACATAATCTGTAACCCAATTATCTTTGACCTGAGCTGAAAGCAATCTCTCGTCCCAAACAGGATGTGTTACTTTTGCAGGGTCAAAAGAATTCCGTATATATTCAAATGCTTGACCTTTTCCTTCTCCGTAAATCAAAGACAATAATGAGTATTTATCGCTTCCCACTGTCCAATTTAACTGCGCGCAACTCCTATCTCCAAATAAGACATAGGAAAGGAAACTAAGTAACTCCCTTAGTGAAATATGCTCGCCTTTAAGCACAACTCTCGAGAACAACTCACCGAGGCGTTCTTGAAACAGCGGAAGATTCATTAGTTTGCGGTACGGGTGAACTGGGCAGTTTTCTTTATTTGTACAATTATTGCATTCGGTGTAAAACTCATCCGAGGTAATTTTCTGAATTGCTTGATCTACTGTATCACGAGAAAGGATCTCTCGCCGACTCAAATCAAACACAATGACATCGCAGTCTTCAAAGGTAATGCCGTTGTAAACAACTGCATTAGCCATCTGTTTCCACGAGTTTACTAGCGGTGGGAAATCCTTGTATTGCTCTGCAAGTGAAAACAACACAGCGGCATTGATAGCCAACACAAAGGGTTTTCTTTGCTCTCGTGCATTCGACCATTTTGCAAACAGTTCATCATTCGAAAAGCAACTTGCGTCAAGTTCGATTATCGGAGGATTGTGTAACTTGTCCAACTGTTTTTTAATGACACGAATAATATGCGTCTTTCCGTCGCCGGGGCTTCCTGTTAATATAACGTCCTTACCAGACCTCACGGCATCTACAACCGCATCATCAAGTTTCGTTTTGATATGAATTTTCTGCAAAAGGCTTTCTTTTAATTTGTCTGCATAAGCGCTGCTCCCTCGATACAGACTCCTTACAAAGTCTACTCCAAGACGCTCTTGTTGCTCATCGACATTCATATCAGTTTCCTCCTTTGCCTTAAGTGGCTTGAACGTCCAATCACCGTTTATCTCTGCCCCAACACTCAAGGCATCAGGAGTAAACGCGTTAAGGCGTTCGTACAATGGTTTGAACCTTAATCGACTTATAAGCCATCTTTCTTTCCAATATCGAATGATTTCTTCAGTACCTTGTCTAATGCCAATCTCTGAATCATCAAAGTAAAATTCAGGGTTAACAGAATGGCCTAAAAGATACTTTTTGGTGTTTCGGGCAAGGCAAGCACCATACACAATACGCGACATTGCGTGTTTTGCTAAATCGTTTGCGTCCTCTGCCCCAGTTTCTAGCAATTCCCTAATTGAGAAATTTAGCAATCGAAGTTTAGGACTTGCACCTTCACCAAAGACATGATTTATACGGGTAAAGCCAATATTCTCTGCCGCCTCAACAAGAGAAGCTGTTGTTGTTTTACTGATATGTAACGTTCCAAAGCCGACGGTTCTGCCGAGTTTTTTCCATTGGATATCATAATTACTGTGAAGTACCGCTGCCGGGAGTTTAAGTCTGTTATATTGACTCGACCCAACATAGTAAAGTGATGTCGTGCCAACATAAACGAGATCTGCTGGGCGTATTACATCCTCGTTTTTTAGGCGAGAAGCAATCTCGCTTTTTTTGTTTCCATATCGATTCCTGTAATCCTTTACAACTTGGGGCGAAAGAGCCAACAACGCAGCCAATTTCCCTCCAAGAATTTCATTATATGGAGGAATCGCACCACAAATATTAAGTTCGAGCATACTTGAACCAATATGTCTACTTTTCTGTGCCACCAGAGCATTTCGCACAGAAGAATAACCTTTTTCTGTCTCCAAAAATCTAACCCATTCGTTATCAAAGTTAGGGTTTTCGTAGAGAGACGTCAATTCCATCTTTGCATAGAGTAATCTTGCCAACTGTTCAGCGCGCTTTCTCTTGTATAATGCATCCTCTACTTCTTTAGAGATACTTCCGAGTTCACTCCGTTCTACTTCCTCATTTTCATCATCCACATCTTGCTTTAAAAACGACTGGCGCATTTCCTCTGCAAATGCAGCTTCTTGCAACAGGGTTGCTATTACATTTCCATCAGGCCGATCAATTTTCTCGACACCAATTGATAAACCCCTGTGGTCAATTCCTTTAATTCCACTCTCTAAACAATTCAATAAATATGAAAAAGTTTCACGGGCTTCGTCAGTGCTTTTCTTTTTAAGCTCAACTATGAACTCTGGCGCATTCCAACCAATGTACTTATCGCGATCAGTTATTTGCACGGCACAATTTTCCAATGAGATAATTCCCATAACAGGATGATTGGGATTCGCGTAGTCCCTTATAAGGTATTGCATTGTCCGTCCTGGTGTTGTTTCTGATGGGGTAGACCAAGTTAGACGAAAATAGCGCCAAATATCTGACAGTTTATGACCAGAGATAGTATCGCGCGCATTTTCAGTCACCAGTTCAAGTCTTGGTATTATTGCATGCTCTATGCTAGATGCATTTTGTAAGCGTTCGGCTAATTCAGCACCGCTTGCAACCAACATTCGAATCGAGCGACGGTTTGGATTATCGCCCTCCATATATTCGACGAACTTTTTGAAAGTTGTAAGTCGTTCGAGTCTGCTCTCTTTCAACCAATGGCGCAACTGCAACTTTTTTGCAGTAATCATATCGTTGCCGTGTAATTCGCTTTCATCTAAAGTTGGCATACTTAATTCCAATACTCCCGACCGGAATGTAGCATTCCAAGAAGCCCGTACTAAATCTCTAAGAAGTAACCAAACTGCACGATATTTTCGTCGTTGCTTAATATTAAAATCGCATTCTTCTTCAACCCATTTCAACTCACGAGAAATTAAGTCTTCTAAGTTCGTATCATTAATTATTGCCGCAGTAGCGTAAAATCGTTTTCGGAATACCCCCTCAAGTTTAGGACGGTACGGGATTGTTCTGTTAATCATATCTCTCACCACACTGTGCCATATGTCCTCGAACTCCTATCGTTAATTATATTAGATTTCTGATTCAAACTTTTCAGCTGCACCGCCCGAGCGAATCCACTCGTCTACTTCTGATATTTTAAATTTCCAAAGCCGCCCAACCTTATGTGCGGGCATATTACGATTACTAATCCATTGTAGAACTGTTTCGCGGCTTACACCAAGATAATCGGTTATGATGTCCATCGATGACCATTTTTCAATATTTTGGTTGTTATCCATTTTCAAGAGCCTCCACTTGCTTAATCGTGTCGTTCTTACTTAATGTTCCACGAATACCCAAACAGCTCATTTCCGTTATCGGAAAGATGAATTACTGTATTTTCCTCAAGAATTGCTTGTGTTTTTTCGGAATACGAGCCCTTTTTATCCAGAGCAATGAAAACCTGCTTTGGAGTGCTGCTGTAGAGTTCCAGTATTCTTTCAAGCGGCTCATCGGCTATTTGCTTCAGTATTACCGAGTCATGAACCAAGGCGGGTAGCGGTGTTAACTGCATTACCGCCAAGTCAAACACAACTAACCCTTTATACGAAGTGCCTGTGCCCGTATCATCCGGTGTGAGGAATGTATAGCTGTTTGGCCTCTTTATTGTCAAGACGGGAGGTTTCTTTTCGCCTTGATAAACAACATCGTTAATCTCGTCCATCTGAACGTTGATGGCGCTTTGCAAAAAGCCAATTTGTTCTTCCTGCAAGGCAATAAGACGCTCTTCCATATTTTTAGCAGCAGTCTTTAATTCTTCCATCTTGCTGTATGTCTCGTTTTCCTTTTCCAAAGCTTTTATTTGCCCCTTCTTAGAGGCATACTCTTCCAACAGAGTACGAGATACTTTTGGCGTAAGACCAGAGGCCCGAATTTCGTTTTCCAGCACCCTGATTTCATTGGTCGCAAGTTCTATAAGTGAAAGATACCGCCGCCTTGCTTCTTCATACTCCGCATTCAAAATACCTACCAGTTGGTGATGGAACTGCTCGATATCTTCGATTTTCTTGAGGTTCGCATCCGGGAAAAAGCGCAATAAGGCCTGGAAGTTACTATGCTGCCTTGGACTGTCAGCAATGTCTGTTGATATATCACTTTCGATAACGGTCAACTGCGATGTTAGGCGGCTTTTCTGACGCTTTACCGCAGTGAGTTTTCGTCTTAATTCCGCAAGAAACTCAACTTGCTGGGAATCAAGTCCCATTAGTTCATTTCCACTGCTTTCCTGAAGTTGTGCAAGCTCAGTCTGTAATTCTTCAATCCGCTTCTCATTAGCGGCAAATTGCCGCTTACCTATTCTGGGAATAAAATGAAATTCTTGTACTCTCTTGTAGGCATCCTTCTGGTTTTTGCTTTCATCGACCGCTTTTTCCAAGTCATGCACAGCAGCGTACTTATTGAAAAGCATCATCAATGCTGTAATGGCTTTCTTGGGAGCTTCACCTTTTGCTGCATGCAGCGGGCGTTTTTCATCTAGATTGTCTCGCCCATAGATGCGAAAGTAACGACCAACCATATCTCGAAAGGTGATCAGTGGAAGCTTAATCCCATATTGTTCAAAAAGGAACGTCCGGAATTCATCTCGTGACATTTCCGATATGGGATTGTATTCCGCATCGCAACGGATGACGCGGGTGTGGTTAATCGTTTCGCGAGAGAAGAAATGCCTCTTCCCATTGAACTCAAAAGCAAACTGGATACTGTGCGGCCCCACCTGTGTTTGAACGTCCGTTGACTTCAACACATAGTCATCTCCGCCAAAGGCAAAGTCTACAGTCATAAGGAAGGTAGATTTCCCAATGGAGTTGCTGCCCGTTTCACTTCCAAGTACGGTGTTCAGTCCCGCGTGGAAGGCGATAGGAGGGCGTAATTCACCGTAGCTCTTGAATCTGTCACATCTTATTTCCAGCAACATAATGTAGCAACCTCGTTTCTGCGTCGAATTCTATTTTCCCTAAAGCGTAAAGGCAGTCCAGTATCTCTATAAATTCGCTTATATCACCAACTGTCTTGATCACTGAGTCATATAGTGTTGAGGGTGATGTATCGCCTTGCTCTAATACATTTAACACAACTGGGAATCTGGAGATTACGCTTCCGTTGAAACTGTTTACCTTATTGGGTAAGCGCATGGAACACCTCACAATTCTGCACAAAGAATGCCACAATTATTTCGCAGGCGAGCGAACTTCTCGCTTTCCCTTTCTTTTTGAACCACTCTACTAATTGCGTGAATATTTCTTCTTGCTTCAGCCCGATTGAAGAAAGCTTCCTGTAACTGCGCTGGACATCATTCGCCACGTCTTCGAAGTTCAGTATTCCTTCGCGCTCCATTTGTGAGAACACAGATTTAATAAATGTGTAATACTGCACCACAAAGCCTTGGGTTTTTATGATTAGTGGCACATTACTGGATATTTTCTCTTTAATCCGTAGAGCGTTATACTCAAGGGTATCCGATAGTTGTTCTGCAGATGCAAAGGGTATCTGCCTCAATACTGCTTCTATCTGTTCTTCCAGATACATTTTATCCAGCATTACAGAGGCATCGAAATTTCGCCTTAAACTGTCCTTGGTATCCAGTAATTGCCTGCATTCCTCCTTAGTGGTATGCAGTTTGTATCGATTCGCACATTCAAGGCAGAGAGCAATTTTATTGTTGTTTGTCTCCGGGTCATAGGTATTGTTTATCAAATCACCTAACTCCGTTCTTTCATCATCAGTAGGCCGAAGCGGGATAATCGGTGTGATCGCGTATCCGGGAAGGCTGTGGTTGTTCTTGTCGTTAACAAGTGGTTTCCCGCAAGAGGGACAGACACTGTTCGCTTCCAAAAGCAGATAAATGTCTGATTCTGGAAGCGCCCTCGGTCGTGCAGGCGAGAGCGGAAGCAGTTCATCACTCGTTTCCATGCCTTTTTTATCAGCACATAACTTATTGGGTTTTTTTATTGCATATAAAAACACTTTTGCCAGAAACTCAGCTAGAGAATCCCCATCTCCTAATGCAAGGAAGTCAGTTTGTTTGCGCTTCGGTATTCCAACATCGGACATAATAAGTTCTCTTAAATCAGCAATCAAATCAGCGACTAAATCAGGCATTATTTCTGGAATGACAACATCATCAAAATAATCACGAGCAGCGTTTATAATTTTGGGGGTGCCAGAGGCATCCTTTATTTTTTTGCGCAAATTGTCCTTGTGGTTGAGAAGGCGACTGGCATGTTTATCAGAAACGTCAAACGGCTCGCCGTGCTGATTTCTGACATCCTCGTTGTCGATAATCAACCCCAACAGTAAACTCACTACATGTTTATTGTCGTCAGCTGCAAGGGTTTTTTGTAGGAGTTTTGCGTATGTCCCAAAACACAATCTCCCCATATAAGCCGCATCCTTCCCATCTCAAGGTCAAAATCAGGTCAAAAACAGGTCAAACTGCGAGGAAATACTTTTGAGTCGCCACCAGGTATCATTTTCTTGTGGGTTACACGATTTTTGCTGGGGCGGTGATATCGACTGACAGCTAATGCTTCACTAAACGTGACTTTAGTGTGCGCAACCAGTTAAGTACAAAAATTCATTAAAGATTATAACACATATTTTAAAATAAATAAACCTATTTATCTGAAACTCAATGTAAATACGTGTAAAACTGCATTATACCGAAAGCATCGATAGTCAACCAAACGAAAAAGAAAGGAGGACAAGCCTTGAAAGAAGTCAGAAACCTTGATGACAAGCGGGTTTGCGATATCAGCAGTGATTCAAAGGTCGCTGAAATCGCAAAAAAAGACTGCATCACAAGAATCAGAGCTAAACCAGACGGGACTCTTCAGATCACCCATGAGCGAATCACTGTAAAAGCCTAAACAAGTAAATAAGAGAAATCCGCCCGAACGCAAGACGGCAGCGCGGAACTCCCGAACTAGGGGGTTCACCTGCCGTCTATTTCGTTTAAGCGGATTCAAGCGGCTCTGGCGGATTTCAGAAATCTGAAAGCCAAAGGAGCCAAATTATGTCAAGAAAGTACAAGACTAGTAAAAAGAACCGCACTACCTACATTTATTACGGCCCTAACGGTCAGAAAATCATGGAACTGATACCCGGCGAGAATGGCGTAACCGAAGCCTTAGTCGAAGAGCTTCACGCTATGGACGACACAGATGTTAACGAACAACGCCGTTATGACTACCGCGTCACTGAGCATCTGGACGCCTACCACGATGGCGACGGCGAGGAGGCAGGCGACCGTAACAAACGTCTTGCCGATAACCGGGCAAACCCGGAGACTGTCCTCATTGCTCAGGAGGACGACACTGCATACGCAGAAACCTTGTTCCGGCTCAGCAACGCGATGGAAAGCCTTGAGCTCCAACAGCGTACCCTCTTTGAAAAGAAATACGTTTCCAAACGCTCCAACACGGACATTGCCGCTGAAGAAGGTGTGAGTGAGACGGTTATCAGAAAGCGCTTGAGAAAAATGCATGACAAGCTCCGTAAATTCTTCCCCTAAAAAGGGGGTTCGAACAGACCAGTTTTTTCGCTTATTGGTGAGGGGCAGAAAACGCCCCCGGAAAGGAGGCAAAAAAAATGGGTCTGAAGCACAAAGTCACTATCAGCGTGACCAAACCCGACGGCATCCGCGACCCGGTGCTGAAAAGCGGCTGGCAGACAATCCGCAGCAGACTGCTGACCCTGCTGTTCGGCGAGAAGGCGGACATCCTCGTGATCACGCCCGGCGACTCAGTCGAAACAGTGGAAATCAAGGAAATCAGGAAAGGAGGCGCGGAGCATGAGTAAAACCAAGCTGCTTCTAGATGTGGTGTCTGACCTGCGGTCGCTAGCCGGCAGCATCCAGGCGGTCGCGGGATCAATGGTAGACAACGAGCCTGCTAAGGCTGTACAACCGAAAACGCCAGTACCGGAACCGGAATCAAAGCCCGAAAAGAAGCCGATTCCGCTGGAGCAAGTCCGGGCGGTGCTGGCCGAGAAATCCCACAACGGTTTTACCGCCGAGGTTCGGGGGCTGCTGGAAAAGCACGGCGCGAAGAAACTCAGCGAAATCGATCCGGCGAATTATGCAGCTCTCATCAGGGACGCGGAGGGGCTGAAATGAGTGGAGAAAAACAGCATTTCCTGCTCTCCCCTTCCGCCGCCCACCGCTGGATGGCTTGCACTCCATCGGCCCGGCTGGAACTGGAGTTTGACGACACCTCCGGCACCGCAGCTGATGAGGGGACGGCCGCCCACGCTCTGGCGGAACACAAACTGCGGAAAGCCCTGAAGATGCGCTCTAAGAAACCTATCTCCAAGTACGACTGTGACGAGATGGATGGCTACACGGACGGCTACGTTGCTTTCATCTTGGAGCAAATCGCCCAGGCGAAGCTGTCCTGCACCGATCCGCTAGTACTTATCGAGCAGAAGCTGGACTTCTCCCGATATGTGAAAGACGGCTACGGCACCGGTGACTTCTTGCTCATCACAGACGGAACGCTCCACGTTGTCGACTTCAAGTACGGTCAGGGCGTTCTGGTCGAGGCCGAGAACAATCCGCAAATGAAGTTGTACGCAATCGGCGCTCTGGAACTGTTTGATGGCATTTACGACATCAGTACGGTGTCCATGACCATCTACCAGCCCCGCCGTGAAAACGTCAGCACCCACACTGTATTCAAGGAATCGCTTTACCAATGGGCGGAGGAAGTCCTGAAACCAACGGCAGTAATTGCTTTTGAGGGCGGGGGGGAGTACATCCCTGGTGAGCATTGCCAGTTCTGCCGGGCGGCCGTTAAGTGCCGGGCGAGGGCAGAGGCCAAGCTGAAACTAGCCGCCTTCGAATTCGCCCTGCCGCCACTACTCTCTGACGAGGAGATCTCCGAGGTTCTGGCCGCCATCGGTGACCTGACCAGCTGGGCCAATGAGATTATGGCCTACGCCACTGATGCCGCCGTGAACCACGGTAAGGAATGGCCCGGATTTAAGGTGGTTGAGGGACGCTCCAACCGCAGGTATTCCGACGAGGAAGCTGTCGCGGAAGCTGCAAAAGCTGCGGGGTACCGCGACATCTACAAGCAAAGCCTGATTACCATTACAGAAATGGAGCGCTTGATGACCAAGCCTAAATTCAACGAAATCCTAGGCAGGCTAATTGAAAAGCCGCCAGGTAAGCCGACGCTGGTTCCGCTCTCGGACAAGCGCCCGGCGATGAATATATCCAACGCCAAAATTGATTTTACGGAGGAATGAAAACCATGACAAACACCGCTAACCGCACAAACCCGAACCCGGGAAAGAACCCCATGAAAGTCGTCACCGGCATCGTACGCCTATCCTACGCCAACGTGTGGGAGCCCAAGTCCATCAATGGCGGCACCGAGAAGTACAGCGTCAGCCTGATCATCCCCAAGTCGGATACCAAGACCATCGCGGCCATCAACGCCGCTGTGGACGCCGCCATTGAGGAAGGCAAGGTCAAACTCGGCGGCAAGGTGCCAAACAAGGCTGCCCTCAAACTACCCCTACGGGACGGCGACATCGACCGCCCGGATGATGAAGCTTACGCAAACAGCTATTTTATCAACGCCAACTCCAATACCGCGCCACAGATAGTGGACAGGCAGTTAAACCCCATTCTTGACCGCAGCGAGGTCTATTCCGGCGTGTATGCGAGGGTGTCTATAAGCCTTTATGCTTTCAACACTAACGGCAACAAAGGAATCGCCTGCGGACTTGGCAACATCCAGAAAATCCGTGACGGCGAGCCGCTGGGCGGGCGTTCTAACGCAGCTGATGACTTCGCCACCGACGCAGACGACGATTTCCTGTCATGACGATTAAGCAGAACAGCGAGGTGGGAGGGGCCTTCCCTCCCGCCTCAATAAAAAGCATCTTCTGCGACGTGGAGACCTTCTCCAGCCGTGAGCTAGACAAGTGCGGCGTATTTAAGTACGCGGAAGCGCCGGACTTTGAAATACTTTTGTTTGGCTTTAGCGTTGACGGCGGCGAAGTTCAGGTTGTTGACCTTGCCAGCGGCGAAAACCTGCCGCCTGAAATCCGCGCTGCCCTGACAGATGAGAGCGTCATCAAATGGGCGCATAACGCCCAGTTTGAAAGAATTTGCCTATCACGACACCTTGGGCTGCGATACCTTCCGGCCGCGAGCTGGCGTTGTACTATGATCTGGTCTGCTTACCTTGGCTTGCCGCTTTCACTTGAGGGTGCCACGCTGGCCACAGGCGCGGAAAAACATAAACTGGCCGGGGGCAAGGATTTAATCCGTTATTTCTGCCAGCCTTGCAAGCCCACTAAGGCAAACGGCGGCAGAACGCGGAACCTGCCGGAGCACGACCCCCAAAAGTGGGCGCAGTTTAAAGCATACAACGCCCGCGATGTGGAAGCAGAAATAGAGATAGCCAGGAAATTCTCCAAGTTCCCCGTGCCGGAAGATGAGTGGAAAAACTATATACTCGATCAGGAGATTAACGACCGGGGCATCCGGCTGGATATGGAACTGGTTAGGCAAGCAATCAGCTGTGATGAACGCTCAAGGGTGGAACTGACTAGGGTCATGCGGGAACTTACCGATCTGGAAAACCCTAACTCGGTAGCTCAGGTGAAGGCATGGCTGGTTGAGCACGGGCTAGAAACAGATACGCTCGGCAAGGCGGCGGTTAGGGAACTGCTGAAAACAGCGCCGGGGAATCTGGCCGAGGTGTTGACCCTCAGGCAATCTCTCGCCAAAAGCAGCGTGAAGAAATACACGGCGATGGAGAACGTTGTCGGTTCCGACGGCAGGGCCAGGGGGCTACTGCAGTTCTACGGCGCGAGCCGAACCGGCAGATTCGCCGGCAGGCTCATCCAGGTTCAGAATCTACCAAGGAACAATCTGCCGGATATAGTACAGGCGCGGCAACTCGTAAAAGCCGGGGACTTTGATACGCTGGAAGCTCTTTACGACTCCGCGCCTGCTGTCCTCTCGGAACTCATCCGCACGGCGTTTATCCCAAAGCCAGGCTTTAAGTTTATCGTGGCTGATTTCAGTTCAATAGAAGCTATGGTCATCGCTTGGCTCGCGGGGGAAAAGTGGAAAATGGACGTCTTTGCCGGGAACGGGAAGATCTATGAGGCAACAGCTGCCCGCATGTTCAATGTGCCAATTGAATCCGTCACCAAAGGAAGCCTGCTCCGGCAAAAAGCCAAGCAAACAGAACTGGCCTGTGGCTACGGGGGGTCAGTCGGCGCGCTTAAAGCGATGGGCGCACTTGATATGGGTATCGCTGAAGAAGAACTTAAACCGCTGGTGAACGCCTGGCGAAGCGCCAACCCCAATATTGTGAGTTTTTGGTGGGACGTTGGCCGCGCCGCGATGACCGCTGTCAAAGAAAGAACATGCGCAGAAACCCACGGCATCCGTTTCTCTTACCAGAGTGGGTTCCTGTTCATCACGCTTCCCTCCGGCAGACGGTTGGCTTACGTCAAGCCGCGCATCGAGCTTAACCGCTTTGGCAGTGAGACGGTGACTTACGAGGGTGTGGGACAAACCAAGAAGTGGGAGCGCATCGAAAGCTACGGCCCGAAATCCGTGGAGAACATCGTGCAGGCAATCAGCCGCGACATCCTCTGCCACGCCATGCGGCGGCTGGATGACGCCGGGCTTTCCATCGTGATGCACGTCCACGATGAAGTGGTGATCGAAGCGCCGCCTAGTGTGTCGCCGGAGGAAGTCTGCCGCCTTATGAGCGAGACGCCGCCTTGGGCCAAGGGGCTTCCGCTTCGCGCCGATGGGTTTGCTTGCCAATTTTATAAAAAAGACTGATCCAGAGGGTTCGAATCTCCCCTGAATTTCGCGTATGGATAGGAGCCGTTTATACCGCTCCGAAAATCCATTTTTTCAGGAGGGTTCCATTATGAAGTCACTACAGGTTTTCAGCAACACAGAGTTCGGGATACTTGGCGTACTGACCATTGACGGCAAAGAAATGTTCCCCGCGACAGAGTGCGCCAGGCTGCTCGGATACGCCGACCCATACGACGCGGTTAAGCGGCACACAAAGGGGTCGGTGAAACACCGAGTCCTTACTCCGGGCGGTGAACAGCAGATCAACTTTATCACCGAGGGCGACTTATACCGGCTGATCGTCCACAGCAAGCTTCCCTCCGCCGAAAGGTTCGAGCGCTGGGTGTTTGACGAGGTTCTCCCGTCCGTCCGCAGACACGGTCTTTATGCCGTCGATGAGCTGCTTGCCGACCCGGACCTATGGATTAAGGCATTGCAGGAACTTAAGGCGGAACGGGCAAAAAATGCCGCCCTTACCGCAACGGTCAGTGTCCAGCGGCAGCAGATTGCCGAGATGAAGCCCAAAGCCAGCTACTATGACGTGGTTCTGAACTGCAAGGATGCCGTGGCGATTACCACCATCGCTAAAGACTACGGCAAGTCCGGGCGCTGGCTTAACGAATACCTGCACAGCTTGGGCGTGCAGTTCAGGCAGGGCAACATCTGGCTGCTGTACCAGAAATACGCGCGGCACGGATACACCGTAACCAAGACCCACAGCTATCCCGGCAGCGACGGGGAGATCCACGCCAAAGTGCACACTTACTGGACGCAGAAGGGGCGGCTGTTCATCTATGAATTGCTGAAATCACAGGGTTGTCTGCCGCTGATTGAGCAGGGGCTTGAGTTCGAACAGGTGTAGCCATGGACAGGTTTAATGCCGAAGGCTATCCCGATCCCACCGCTGCTGAAGCGCTGGCGAACATAGCGCGTGAGGAAAAGGCAAGAAACTGGAAACCCTGCGTGTTCATCTGCTCACCATTTGCGGGCGATATTGACCGAAATACGCTGAACGCAAGGCGGTATCTGAAGTTCGCGATAGACAAGGGCGTAATCCCCTTTGCGCCCCATCTGCTCTATCCGCCAGTATTGGACGAGCATGACCCTGCCCAGCGTGAACTGGGCCTGTACTTCGGTATGGTCTGGCTCGGCAAGTGTGACGAGCTTTGGGTATTCGGAAGTTACATTTCATCCGGGATGGGCGCGGAAATCGCCAGGGCGAGGAAACGCCGTATCCCCATCAGGTATTTCACGGAAAACTGCGAGGAGGTGCAGGGCATATGAAAATAGCGGTTGGCAACAGCCGCATGGATAAGAGGTGGAGAAATAAGGACATCACCTGGGATGACTTCAAAAACACCGTCCGCGTTACGAAGCGCACCACCGAAACGGTATCGGAGTTCCGCAAGATGAGCCGCGCCCGGCAGGATGCCATTAAAGACGTGGGCGGCTTTGTAGGCGGCGCCCTGCGCGAGGGCAAGCGCAGGAACGGCTATGTCCTCTGCCGCTCCCTTCTCACCCTCGACATGGATTACGCCAAGCCCGGCGTCTGGGAGCAGATTGAGTCACTCCATGACTGGGCCTGCTGCGCCTACTCCACTCATAAGCACACGCCGGAATCACCGCGGCTCCGGCTCATTATCCCCCTTTCACGGGAGGTGAGCGAGGACGAATACCCGGCACTGGGGCGCATGGTGGCCAAAGAAATCGGCATTGAGCTGTTCGACGACACCACCTATGAGGCATCCCGGCTAATGTACTGGCCGTCCACGCCGTCTGACGGCGAGTTTCTGTTCTACGAAAAGGACGGCCAACCGCTAGCCCCGGATGCCTACCTTTCCAAATACGCCGACTGGCGGGATACATCCATGTGGCCGGTATCCTCCCGGCAATCGGAGGTTGTGCGGCGGCAGATCACTAAACAAGCGGACCCCCTTGCCAAGGACGGCGTGGTGGGCGCTTTCTGCCGGGCCTATTCCATCGAAGAGGCAATAGAAGCGTTTCTAACCGATGTGTACGAACCAAGCGCGCTGAACGGCCGTTACGATTATATCCCCGCCGACTCCTCCGCAGGCCTTGTGATCTATGACGGCAGGTTCGCCTACAGCCACCACGCCACCGACCCGGCCTGCGGGAAGCTTTTAAACTCCTTTGACCTGGTGCGGGTTCACCGTTTCCGTGACCTTGACGATAAGGCAGCCGAGGGCACCCCGCCCGGCAAGTTGCCATCCTTCAAAGCGATGACGGAGCTTGCCGCTAAAGATGAGCGGGTCAAAACCTTACTTGCCGAAGAACGTTACGCAAGAGCGGCAAGCGAGTTTCATGTTAGTGGTAGCGCGGACTGGGAGAGCAAGCTTGATGTAGAGCCGCGAACCAATATCGTCAGAAACACCATCCGCAATCTCACGTTGATATTGGAAAATGACCCGCTCCTCAAAAACATCGTGTTCAACCAGCTATCTGACGGCATGGAGATCAAGGGGGAAGTCCCGTGGAAGCACCCCTCTCGCTTCTGGCGCGATGCTGACGACGCGCAGCTGATTACCTACATTGACTTGCGCTATGGCACGTTTTCGGCACGCAATTATGAGGTGGCGGTAGCCAAAGTTACAGATGACCGTTCCTACCACCCTATCCGCGATTTTATTGACGCCCTACCGGAATGGGACGGGATCCCCCGTGTGGACACTCTGCTGGTGGATTGTCTCGGCGCTAGCGACAACGTCTACGTCCGCGCGGTGACGAGAAAAACGCTCTGCGCGGCCATCGCCCGTGTCCTCTCGCCCGGCATTAAGTTTGACTCCATGCTGGTGTTAAACGGCCCGCAAGGTGTGGGCAAAAGCACCCTCATCGCCAAGCTTGCCGGTGAATGGTTCTCTGACAGTTTGTCGTTAAGCGACACTAAGGACAAAACCGCAGCCGAGAAGCTGCAGGGCTATTGGTTACTGGAGATTGGCGAGCTTGCCGGATTAAAGAAAGCCGAAGTAGAAACCCTGCGCAGCTTCTTGTCCCGGCAAAACGACATTTATCGTGCCAGCTTCGGCAGACGGGCTACGCCACACCTACGGCAATGCGTTTTCTTCGGCACCACCAACGCCGAAAAAGGGTATCTGCGCGACACTACCGGCAACCGCCGCTTCTGGCCCGTGAAAACGCCAGGCGGCGGTAAGCGGCAGTCGTGGCAGCTCACACAGGACGAGGTCCTGCAGATATGGGCGGAAGCGCTCAAATACGTCAAGGACGGGGAAAAGCTGTATCTTGATATCGCCCTTGAGAAACTGGCCAAAAATGAGCAGCGGGAAGCGATGGAGTCCGACGAGCGCGAGGGGCTGGTGCGCGATTACCTTGATATGCTCCTGCCGGAAGATTGGGACACCATGGATTTATACGAACGCCGGGCTTATATAAACGGCACGGAGTTTGGCAACAGCCACAAAGTTGGCGTTCATAAACGCACTTCGGTCTCTAACATGGAGATATGGTGTGAGTGCTTCGGTAAAGACCGCGCCAACTGCAAACGTATGGACAGTAACGAAATCTCGGCGATTATGGCTGGGATCGGCGGCTGGGTTGTTTCACCGAAAAAGGAACGCATCCCGCTGTATGGCCCGCAGTGGGTATATGTTCCAACGACTGTTCCCAGAGCGCAATCCTTGGAACAAAAATGAAGTTGGGAACAAAAAAGCCTGTTCCGATGTTCCAAACTCCGCTTCTCGGAACACTTCATGGGAACAGGCGGCAGCCCTTTATAGATGCGCTGTTTAACACCATGTGTTCCATTGTTCCAATTACTTCTATTAAATATAAAACAGTAAATAAAAGCAGATATAGAACACGCAACCACGCATATACGCGCGTATAGAGATTTTTTGGATTTTGGGAACGCAGGTATCCGGAGGTACTCGTGAGAGAAAAACACATAGAGCAAAAACTGATCCGAGCTGTCCGTGCTGCAGGCGGTCTTGCTATTAAGCTTATGTCGCCCGGTTTCGATGGTATGCCAGACCGCCTTGTGCTTCTACCCGGCGGCAGGATGGCTTTCGTTGAGGTTAAAGCGCATGGAATGAAACCCCGGCCCTTGCAGCTAAAGCGGCATGAGATGCTCAGGCGGCTTGGGTTTAAGGTTTACGTCATTGACGATGAGGGGCAGATACAGCCGGTACTGTCGGAAATTATGGGAGGGGGTGATGCCCGATGAAGTTCATACCGCACGAATATCAGCAATTCGCCATTGACTATCTTCTTGATAGGCCCGTGGCGGGGATATTTCTGGATATGGGCTTGGGTTGAGTAAAACCGTGATTGCACTTTCTGCCATCTTCGACCTTACGCTGGATAGTTTTCAAATCCGCAAGGTTCTGGTTATCAGCCCATTAAGAGTGGCACGGGACCTGTGGCCAGCCGAGATTGAGAAGTGGGATCACCTGCATGGGTTGACGTACACGGTAGCAATCGGCAGTGAACGAGAGCGTAAAGCGGCTCTCATCCAGCGGGCGCAGGTCTACATCATCAACCGGGAAAACGTGGACTGGCTGGTTAACAGGAGCGGCCTACCCTTCGACTACGATATGGTGGTGGTCGATGAGCTGTCATCTTTCAAGGCGTACAGCTCCAAGCGGTTCAGGGCGCTGCGGAAAGTCCGGCCCGGTGTTAAGAGGATAGTGGGTTTGACGGGGACGCCTTCATCCAATGGCCTGATGGATTTATGGGCGGAGATCGGCATCCTTGACATGGGCCAGCGCTTGGGGCGCTTTATCGGCAACTACCGCAGTGCCTTCTTTATCCCCGACAAGCGCAACGCCCAGGTGGTGTTTTCCTACAAGCCGAAGCCCGGCGCGGAGGAAGCCATCTACCGCCTTATTTCCGATATCACCATCAGCATGAAGAACACCGACTACTTGAAACTGCCGGAACTGGTGATGAACGAGGTTCCCGTGAAGATGTCGCCCATTGAGGATAAACACTACCAGACTATGAAAAAAGAAATGGTGCTGTCCCTTAAGGATAAAGAGATTGACGCCGTTAACGCAGCAGCTTTGAGCAGCAAGCTGCTGCAGATGGCTAATGGTGCCGTCTACGATGGGAACGGCGGTGTTGCCCGCCTTCACGACCGCAAGCTGGACGCGCTGGAAGATCTGATTGAGGCGGCAAACGGCAAGCCCGTTTTAATCGCCTACTGGTTCAAGCACGACCTGGCGCGGATACTGGAGCGGTTCCCCGCAGAAAAGCTGGACAGCGCCGACTCCATCAAGCGATGGAATGACGGCGAAATCCCTATCGCTGTTATTCACCCCGCTTCCGCCGGGCATGGGCTGAACCTGCAGGCCGGCGGCTCTACCCTCGTGTGGTTCGGGCTTACCTGGAGCCTGGAGCTCTACCAGCAGACAGGCGCCCGGCTCTGGCGGCAGGGGCAGAAAGACACGGTGGTTATCCACCATATCATCGCCAAGGGGACGATTGACGAACAGGTCATGGCCGCCCTCAAGCGAAAGGACAAAACCCAGACCGCCCTGATCGAGGCGGTCAAGGCAAATTTGTAGTAAATCAACGACAACTAAAGACAAAAGCTGCCAATCCGAGGGAAACAAAACCGAATCGGAGGTAGGCTTATGAGCGAATATACAACAGAACGTATCAGATGCGCGTCTTGCCGGTTTGCGTGTCCCGACGAATCGGCTAGCAGCAGGGCATGGACGGCTTTCCAGTGCGGCAACGATAAAAGCGAGTATCACAGGTGCCTGCTAAACATCACGCCAAACGGCGACAAACAGTCGCGGATATCTTGGACAGGGTGTGAACTCGGGGAAAGGAGGCGGAGTTTATGACGGTTAAGGAGTACTTGGCACAGACCCGGCGGATAAACCGCCTTATAGACGCAAAATTAGAGCAGGTACGGGTACTTCGGGAGCTCGCCGCCAAAGCCACCTCCACTCTCTCGCCGACACCGCCGAGTGAGACGCGCAATGTCCACCGCATGGAGGAGATCATCGCCAAAATGCTGGATCTGGAGAATGAAATAAACTTAGACATCGACAGGCTCGTCGACTTGAAGCGGGACATTGCGAATGCTATCCGTTCTTTGAATAGCCCAGATTACAGGGTACTCCTGGAACTACGCTATCTCTGCTTCAAAACATGGGATGAAATCGCGGCGGATTTTCATTGCAGCGT
Source organism: Clostridium sp. (assembly GCA_018335695.1). Classification (GTDB taxonomy): domain Bacteria; phylum Bacillota; class Dethiobacteria; order Dethiobacterales; family Dethiobacteraceae; genus GPS1B09. Next base: position 446 of record JAGXRV010000014.1, on the reverse strand, counting down.
GCGCCACGTTCACCGAATACACGACGAAGCGTTAGCCGCCTGCTCGGAGCGAGTAAAAGATGTCACTATAATCTGTTGAATGTCACAGCAAAAGTTTGATAGCATTAGAATAGCGAAACGTAGCTTCCAAGTATACAAGCAATCTTTTTTGGAGGACACTTTGAAAATACCATAAACTATAACCCCTTGCATTAAATGGTAATATCATACTCCATTGACAATCATTGTATTTCGTGATAAGCTTCCCTTAACTGGGTGTTTCGCCTATTGGCGAAGCTCCCTTGCCTTTTATATGGGGGCTTGCCATTTAATGGGTATCAACGGAGGGGTTAATTTGGCTAAGGTTAAACTATCGAAAACTACATTTGAAAATCTGGTTAAACACTTGGTGGAAATCGAGGAGGGGAAGAAAAAGCTTCTTGAGGAATACTACCCGGAACAGTCAA